>CAZPIS010000092.1:0-7093 GCA_964586745.1 uncultured Ruminiclostridium sp. | reverse complement strand
TGGCAGCAGGCTTTGGCAATGGTATTTATCTGTGGTATCATCAATATCATCATAACTGCTACTCAGATTAGAAAAATGATTATCAAGGCTATCCCCAAATCACTCCAATACGCCATAGGAGGAGGAATTGGACTTTTTATTGCCTATATAGGCTTTATTAATGCGGGATTCATCGAATTTGGAGCGGTTCCTGCTCTTGTAAACTTTACTGATGTTAACGCACAATTGGCACTGATTGGTCTACTTATCATTGCCATATTAATGATTCTTAAAATTAAGGGTTCTATTCTTATAGGAATTATTATAACTACTCTAATCGGTATTCCTATGGGTGTCACAAACCTGAATTTTGCTGCTTCACAATATAATATTGCTGATGTCTCACAAACATTCTTTGCATTGGATATCGGTGGCCTTTTTGCAGATCCTGGAAAGATATTTTTGGTACTTACAACTATTCTGGCTTTCAGTCTTTCCGATACCTTTGATACTATCGGAACCTTCATCGGAACAGGCAGAAAAAGCGGAATCTTTGATGATAAGGATGAAGCAGAGCTTTTCCAGGGTAAGGGTTTTAAATCCAAAATGGATAAGGCTCTTTTCGCAGATGCTACCGCTACATCAATAGGTGCTCTTTTAGGTACATCCAACACCACTACCTATGTGGAGAGCGCAGCAGGTATAGGCGTTGGCGGTAAAACCGGTTTAACATCAGTATTTACAGCAGCCCTTTTCCTAATTGCACTTGTCTTTGCTCCTGTAGCAGGAATTGTTCCCGGAGCAGCTACAGCACCTGCACTTATAATCGTTGGTATACTTATGATGGAATCCTTCGCCAAAATTGCGTGGGGTGATTTTGATGAAGCTCTTCCTGCTTTCTTTACCGCAGTGGTTATGCCTTTTTCTTACAGCATATCTAACGGAATCGCAGCAGGGTTCATCTTCTATGTTATTTTGAAGATGTCCAAAGGCAAATTTAAGGAAGTCCATCCAATTATGTATATTGTATCGATACTGTTTATAGCAAACTTTATTATAAGCGCGTTGCCTAAATAATTTGTTAGTTCGTATAAATGCTTAAATAATAAAGAGAAATATATTAAAAGGCTGCCCCGGAGTAAACGGGGCAGCCTTTTAGCGATTTAACATTAAAGTATTTCTCATAATCACCTTAATTTTGTTGTTAACCCTTCGGTATAAGCAAAATAATACAGAATATCAAATGAAATAAAATACTCTTTTAACCAGTCGGTAAAACCTAAAGTAATCATCAAATCTATTAATTTGTAGCCTGAGACAAGAAGCAGTCTAATAAATTGTACGTTTAAAACTATATCAGAATTTAACCAACATATCAGGAATTCAATCTAATTAAACAAGAGGCTTTCTTTCCCAATCGCATTTATACTGAATATATAAACTAGGGAAGTAGGAAGTGATTATATGGAAAGGGTACTAATTATTGGTGGAAATGGATTTGTGGGTGGTAGAATTTACGAGTTTGGGGAAAAGCACGGATACAATATGGCTATAGCTGATATTTCCGATAAATGTTCAATACTAGGTTGTAATTATTTTCAATGTGACATAGCTGAGATTTCTGAAGTGCAGAGGACAGGGCTTAATGCTTGAAAAAAATATTGTTGAAAATGTCGCATTACCAAATTTGCTTTCTTGGAGAAAGCACAAGCTTGTTGATAAATCTATAGAAAAAGAAATTACCAAGAAATACATCAGTAAGTTAATGATAAAAGTATCTTCATTAAAAACACCGACAAAATATATCAGCGGGGGAAATCAGCAAAAGGTAGTGTTGAGCAAATGGCTGGCGGGCAATTGTTCAATACTTCTTATGGATGAACCAACGAGAGGTATAGATGTAAACGCAAAAAATGAGATATACGGTTTGATGCTCGATTTTGTAAAAAATGGCGGAAGTATTGTAATGGTGTCGTCAGAACTTCCGGAGATATTGGGGATATCTGATCGCATTATGATAATGCGAGAAGGTAGATGTGTAGGGTTTATGAACAGGGAAGATGCTACTGAAAAGTCTATACTTTCTTCAGCGAGTATTAACTAAGAGAAGGGGAAATGACCATGGACAAGTCAAATATTAAAATATCATCGTATTCTTCTGAATTTGTTAAAAATAATATCTTTGTAATTTTTATGGTAATTCTATTATTCCTTGCTTGCTTATTTGTACCTTATTTTTTCACGATAACAAATCTTCTCAATGTTATGACACAAATAGCAATAAATGCTATGCTGGCAACAGGTATGACATACGTTATAATAACGGGAGGTATAGATCTTTCGGTGGGCTCAGTGGCCGCACTTTCAGGAATAGTTGTAACAGCCATACTCACAAATATGCTTGAAGCCAGTCTGTTAGTCTGCATATTGATCTCAATTGGCGTATCTTTATTACTAGGAATTTTGGCAGGCTGGTTTATTGGTATATCCGTATCAAAGCTTAAGGTTGCTCCTTTTATAGCTACTTTCTCTATGTATAGTATAGCTCGTGGCCTTGCCTATGTTTATACACAATCAAAGCCTATCTTTAAGCTTCCCGAAGCGTTCAGTAAAATCGGCGTAGGCTTTATAGGGGCAATTCCAGTGCTTGGTATCTTGATGGTGATCACAATTGCTGTGGCGCTTTTTGTTGAGAAAAAGACATGCTACGGAAGACACATATATGCTGTGGGGAGTAATGAAGAAGTTGCCAAGTTATCCGGTGTCAAGGTAGCTTTTGTGAAGTGTCGAGTTTATATAGTATGTAGCGTGCTTGCGGCGCTAGGTGGTGTTTGCCTTGCATCAAGACTTGGTTCCGGTCAACCTTCCGCAGCTACAGGCTATGAACTAACCGCTATTGCATCTGTTGCCATGGGCGGAACAAGTATGTCTGGTGGTAGTGGTGGTATTTTAAAAACCGTAACTGGTATTATTACAATAGGTGTTATAAACAACTGTCTGAGCCTTTTGAAAATAGATTCCTACTGGCAGCCTGTAGTTATGGGTATTATAATCTTTATTGCGCTTGCATTTGACCAGCTTAAGATTTCCGGTAAAGAGCATAAATAAACATTTTTAGGAGGGACCTATGTTGAATCAAAGTCTGCAGAGAAAACCTAGAATAGGATTTCTTGGTATTATGGCAGGTGCATATGAACCGATTTTTCCCGGTATAATAAAAGCTCAGGAAGATTTTGTACGGGAAATAGTAAAAGATCTTGACTCAATAGCAGATATAGACTTCCCAAAAGCGGCAACTAATCGAGCTGAAATAGAAGAGATAGTCGAGTACTTTAATCGCCAAAGTTTTGATGGTATTATGATGGTGCTTCTAACATACAGTGGGGGAACATACTGCGTAAACGCATTGAAAAAAAACAATCTTCCATTATTGATGGCAGTAGTACAGCCTGATAGAATAGTGGATAGAAAGTTTACTGAATACAACCTTACTGTTAATCAGGGAATACATGGGGCTCAGGACAATTGGAATGCTATTTTGCGAATGGGTATAAAATGCAGTTTATTAGTTGAAGATCGAAAGAGTGATAGGTTCAAAGAGCGTTTTGAAAATTGGGCTTATGCAGCTAAAACAGTTAGTGCTATAAAAAAAATGAAGGTAGGAGTAATTGGCGGAAGGCTTCCAGGCATGGGAGATATACTTATGGATGATATGGCCTTCACACGTGTTATTGGCCCGGAAGTTATACATGAATATTCCGGAAATATTTATAAATATATGGACATGTTGACTGCGGATGAGATTAATGAACAATTCGAAAAAGATCTTAAGACTTTTGACGTTGATTCAAATCTAACCGAAGAAAATCACAAATACGCAATCAAAATATATTTAAGCATTAAAAAGTTGTGTGAGGAATGTGAATTTGAGGCATATACTTTACATTTCGATTGTTTTGGTGCTGATGGGCGTTTCCGGCAGCTTCCTTTGTATGCTGCGTCATGCTTGATGGCTGATGGCTATGGCTATAGTGCAGAGGGTGATGTTTGTTGTGCTTCATTGGTATACATGGGTAATATGCTATGCGGCATAGCAAATTTTACTGAAATGTATACAATCGATTATAATCTTGATGCCGTAATATGTTGCCATGCCGGTGAGGGAAACTGGGCTACAGCTGATAAAAAATATAAGCCAAGACTAATAGACAGATATTTGGGAGAGGGAGGGTTGGAAAATCCTCCGACTACAATATTTCAGCCTACTATTGGCGATGCAACGCTCGTTTCACTTGTGGCACTAAAAGGCGACCATTTCAGGTTGGTGGTATCAAAGGGGAAGATTTTAGACAAGTTTGATATGGAAAATTGCGAAATGCCATATTTATTCTATAAGCCTGACTGCGGGATACGTCATTGTGTGGAGGAATGGTTGAAGGCAGGCGGTACTCATCATGAGGTAATAACAAGTGGAGATACTCGAGAGAAGTGGAAAGTTTTCTGTGAATTGGCAGGCATCGAGTATTATGAAATAGTATGACACATAGTAATTAATTACTGAGTATTAGTGGGGGTTAAATTATCCGGTATACGACCATTTGCCGTAGCAATATTGACAAATGGCCAAGATACCGGATAATTTGTATTTTATTATAGATTTCTAGTTTTCAATATAACCTATTCATTAGAAAGTTTTCTAAAAATTCTTTATGACATGTAAGTCTAGTAGTAATAATCTATCTCAAGTCTGGTTTTCAATAAGGGCAAATAGATTTAATTATCATAAACTTGCATATATTTAATATAATTAGTTGTTATCATACAGTCTATAGAAGTAATCCCGGCGTTTATCACATAGGTAACAGTTACTTCACTAAAAATTTACAATTTATTAATCATATCAGCTTGAATTTTTAGGCTGTTTAAGTGATAATGATGTCAAATATAGGTTGACCTTTTTAAATTGAGGTAAAATAGAATTGAACAAGTCTTAATAATAATTTTTTGTTTGCAAGAAAGATAGGGTGTAGCAATGAATGCAAGGGCACATGTTCTTATTGTTGATGATGATGTAAATATTTGTGAGCTTCAGAGGCTATATCTTGAAAAAGAAAATTTTCAGGTGACAGTCTGTCATGATGGGAAAAAAGCGGTTGAATTGTTTAAAGAGAAGGCTCCTGATATTGTCATACTTGATATAATGCTTCCCGGAATGGATGGTTGGGAGGTTTGCCGGGAAATAAGAAAATTCAGCGCTATTCCTATAATTATGCTATCGGCCAAGGATGAGACCTTTAATAAGGTGCTTGGCTTGGAGCTGGGCGCTGATGATTATATGGTGAAGCCCTTCGAACCAAAGGAGCTAATAGCTCGTATCAGAGCAGTTTTAAGGCGCTTTGGCAGGCAGGAGGATTCTCCCGAGCAGGTTATCTTTCCCGGGCTTGTTATAAATAAATCCAACTATACAGTGAAGCTTAACGGAAATGATATAGATATGCCCCCCAAGGAGCTGGAACTATTGTTTTTCATTGCTTCCAATCCAAATAAAGTATATACACGGGAACAGCTTCTGGAGAATGTCTGGGGCTTTGATTTCTATGGTGATACCCGGACCGTGGATGTTCATATAAAGAGGCTAAGAGAAAAATTTGAGCCCGGCGAATACAAATGGCAGATTAAAACGGTATGGGGAGTCGGATATAAATTTGAGGTGAAATGATGATAAGAACAATGTTTGGTAAAGTTCTTGTTTTGGTAATAGCTGTTCTTATTATTAGTTTTACTATAACAGGTATTATTTTGGATTTTGGTCTTAACAGGATGGTTACAGACCAAAAAGTCGAGCAGCTTCAAGTAGTTTCCGAAAAGGCTATTGATGCTCTGGGTACTTTGCTCAAGAGTGAGATAAATCGAGATCCCTTTTTGTTTATAAGCTTTATACAGACACTTGCCAATAATACCGAATCACTTATCTGGGTAGTCAGGGGTGACGGTACTATTATTTTCTATTCAGAAATTCCAAGCTATTTGGAAGGGAAATTAGATATTTCTGAGGAAGGATGGCCTAAGCTTCCCGACTCACGACAATATCAAAAACAGCCAGTGGAATATGAGGTAGGTAATTATTTCGGCCTCTTTGAGGATACGGAGGTGGATTGGGTTACAATCAACCGGCATTTTCAAATTGAGAATATTCCTCCTTATAATATGGAAGCAGACGGAGTAATATTAATCCATTCAAAGGTCCCAGGTATCTATCAGCTAAAAAAATCAATAATAATAATTTTTGTTATTTCAGGATTTGTGGGATGTATCATTGCTTTGCTGTTTGTAGCATTATTAACAAAACGCATTACCAAACCCTTAAACCAGATGAAAAATGTGTCCAGAAGGGTGGCCTCAGGAGAATTTTCAGAGAGAATTAATGTGAAAGGGAAGGATGAAATAGCCGAGCTTTCAGAAAGCTTTAATAATATGATTGTTGCATTGGAAAATTTAGAAAGTATGAGACGCGATTTTATTGGTAATGTGAGTCATGAATTAAGGACACCTATTACAACAATTAAGGGTTTTGTTGAAGGAATATTGGACGGTGTTATACCGGCTGAAAAGCAGGAAAGCTATCTTGCCATAGTTCTGGATGAAACACGTAGAATGCAAAATTTAGTTAATGACTTATTGGACCTTGCGAAAATGCAAGCGGGCGAAGTTTCGCTTAATATGTCAGACTTTGATATAAACGAATTAATAAGACGATGTGTTATTAGCCTTCAACAAATATTTATCGAGAAAAATCTTGAGTTCCAAGCTGATTTTGAAACCGAGAGAACGTTTGTGCATGCTGATTCAGATGCAATACAGCGGGTTATAATAAATTTACTTCACAATTCAGTCAAGTTTACGCCTCAGAATGGCGAAATTAGGGTTAAAACTTATACCGACAGAGATAAGGTATTTATTTCGGTTGAAGATAATGGAAAAGGCATACCTAAAGAGGAGTTGCCTTATATTTTTGAAAGGTTTTATAAGACCGATAAATCAAGAAGCGACGATCGTTCGGGTCTGGGCTTGGGTCTCGCAATTGCAAGAAATATCATAGTTTCACATAATGAAA
>CAZPIS010000091.1:0-7104 GCA_964586745.1 uncultured Ruminiclostridium sp. | reverse complement strand
GAGGATGTGGAGGGCATTTCAGATCTTTCAATAAACCTGATTGAAGCATGCAGAGGCCTTCCCGGAGATCATGGGAAAGCTCTTAATATTACCTTGAGTACAGCCTGTTTTATTCCGAAGCCGTTCACACCTTTTCAATGGGAACCAATGGATGAAATCGACAGCCTCATGAAGAAACAGTATCATTTAAAGGATCTTATTAAGAAGCGCACAAGAAATATTAAATACAATTATCACGATGCCAAGGTAAGCTTCATTGAAGCAGTGCTTGCCAGAGGCGACAGAAGAGTTGGCAAGGTTATTTATACTGCATGGACAAAAGGCTGTAAGTTTGACGGCTGGGACGAATTCTTTTCCTTTGATAAATGGACTGAGGCTTTTTCGGAGTGTGATCTTGATCCTAAATTTTATGCCAACCGAAGAAGAGAATATTCGGAAGTTTTGCCTTGGGATCATATTGATATGGGGATTTCGAAGGAATTTCTCATAAATGAGAATCAGAAGGCTTACGAGGGCGATCTTACAAGAAATTGTGCTGCAGGCTGTTCAAATTGCGGAGCCCAGATATATAAAACCGGGATATGCACAAAAACAAAGCGGGGTTTAGGCTATGGCGAAAGCGCTGAGATTTAAGTTTTCAAGAGGTCAGGAATTAAAATATATTGCACATTTGGATGTTTTAAGGGCTTTTGAACGCGCAATTAAACGGGCGAAAATTCCGGTAGCCTATACTCAGGGATTTAATCCCCGACAAAAGCTGGTTTTCGGGTTACCTATGTCCATAGGCCTTACCGGCGAATCCGAGTTTGCAGATATAGAATTGTCAGAGGATATGGAGCCCGAGGATTTTATTACACAGTTGAATAAAGGACTACCTGAAGGCTTAAAGGTTGAGGAAGCTGTTCCCCTGACTATCCGTGACAATATTATGAATCAGATTACCGCTGCACGGTATGAAATCGTGTTTGAAGTAAAGGAGCCACGAAGTCATTTTGAAATGGACACGATAATATATAATCTACTGAAAGAAGAAGAAATATCGGTTATTAAAAAAGGTAAAAAAGGCCCCAGGCCGGTTAATATCAGACCCTTAATCTATTCTATGTCTGCCAACAAGATAGAAGGTAACAAATTTAGATTAGAGGCATTTTTAAGCGCCGGGGCAGAGAATAATTTAAGAGCCGACCTTTTAATTCAAGCCTTCAGCGGAGAAACAAAGCTCGGAGTAAAAATTGTTTCAATGCATCGCAAGGCACTTTATGCGTCAGCCTATAATGAATGGAAAAATCCTTTTGAGGTAGCAAATGATTAAGGATGTTCTCATAGATGTAGGTGATAAAGAAATCCGCCTTGCAATTATTGAAGACGGTGAAGCAGCTGAAATACGGATAGAAAAAAACGAGGAGAAAAGCCTAGTAGGGAATATATACAGAGGTAAGGTTGTACGGATTCTGTCAGGGATGCAATCGGCGTTTGTTGATATCGGTCTTGATAAAAATGCCTATCTATATGTAAAAGATGTTTTGCCGGCGAAATACAGTGAAGACGGTGAGATAGTAACTAATGCGGGAAATCTCCCCGACATATCAGAGCTGTTGAATCAGGGTCGGGAGATTACTGTTCAGGTTATCAAGGATGCCGTTGGTGAAAAAGGGCCCAGAGTTACTACCATTTTATCAATTCCGGGCAGGTATACCGTTTTTTTACCACAGGGTCATACCATAGGCATATCTAAAAGAATTGATATTCCGGAAGAACGACAAAGATTAAAAGAAATAGCCTTGTCAGTCAAGCCCTATTATGGTGGCCTGATTGTAAGGACTGCCTCGGAGAACATTTGTGAAGGTTTGTTGATTGAGGATATTGATGCCCTTTCAGCTCTTTGGGAAAATATCCATGAGCAAGAGAATAAGGGTAGGGTTCCAAGGCTCCTTTACGGTGAACAGGGCATTATAGGACATGCCATCAGAGAGCATCTTTCTATGAGTAACCGTTTTGTGGTGAATCACAAGGAGACTTATGAAAAAATACTTTCTATTCTGAGCGTTGAAGCACCAAACTTAAAAGAAAGAGTTGAATTCTATAATAAAGAATATGACATGTTTGAGTATTATCATGTGCAAAGCGCTTTAAAAGAGGCACTTTCCAGAAAAGTGTGGCTTAAGAGCGGCGGATATCTGGTTTTTGACTACACTGAGGCTATGACAGTTGTAGATGTTAACAGCGGAAAATTTGTAGGAAAGACAGATATGGAGGAAACAGTTTATAATATAAACATTGAGGCGGCAAATGCTCTTGTGCGTCAAATCCGATTGAGAAACCTAAGCGGTATTATAATAGTTGATTTTATTGATATGCAGAAAAAGGAGCATCGCGAACAGCTTATAAAACACCTGAGGGAGGCTGTTAAGGCTGACAAAATACAAACTGTGGTGGTCGGGATGACAAGCTTGGGGCTCGTGGAAATTACAAGAAAAAAAGTTCGCTTGCCGCTAAGCTTATATAGAATTTAATTTCTTGATAGTTTTCTCACAGTCCGGCGTCATATCCATCAGGATTATTTTTCTGCCATCTCCATGAATCCTCGCACATTTCATCAAGGCCTTTAGTTGCTTCCCACCCCAGCTCTTCCTTAGCTTTTGACGGGTCGGCATAGCAGGTTGCAATATCTCCCGGCCTTCTTGGAAGAATCTTATACTTAATGGGTTTTCCGCATACTTTTTCAAAGCTCTTAACCATGTCAATAACGCTGTAACCTTTCCCTGTTCCCAAATTATATATCAATATACCGGGCTTTTCACTTAGCTTTTTAAGAGCGCTCAGGTGGCCCTTTGCAAGATCCACTACATGTATATAATCTCGAACACCGGTTCCGTCGGGGGTATCATAGTCGTTACCGAATACACCGAGGTATTTAAGCTTTCCTATGGCTACCTGGGTGATATAAGGAACCAGATTGTTAGGAATGTTTTTGGGGTCTTCTCCGATTTTTCCGCTTTTATGTGCTCCTACGGGGTTAAAATATCGAAGTATAATAATATTCCAACTGTTATCGGACACATAAAGATCTTCCAGAAGGTTTTCGATAATCAGTTTTGTTCTGCCATAGGGGTTGGTTACCGATAGAGGAAAGTCCTCCTTAATGGGAACAGTCTCGGGATCACCGTAAACCGTTGCCGATGAGCTGAAAACTATATCCTTGATGCCATGCTTTCTCATTACCTCACACAGAACAAGGGTTCCCGTAATATTGTTATAGTAGTATTCCAGGGGCATGGAGACAGATTCTCCCACAGCTTTCAGCCCGGCAAAATGGATAACCGAATCGATGCTTTCCTTCTCGAAAATATTATCAAGGGCTGTTTTATCCAGTAAATCTACATTATAAAATGCAAATTTCTTACCGGTTATCTCCTCAACCCTTTCAAGAGCCTTTGCGGATGAATTTATAAGGTTATCTACCACAATTATTTCATATCCTGCATTCAACAGCTCCACACAAGTGTGGCTGCCTATATATCCGGCCCCGCCGGTAACTAAAATAGACATAAAGCTAACTCCTTAATATCAATAAATATTAATACTGTATATTGTTTTATTATATCAAACTTGTTATAGATTGCGAAAAAAATATGAAATAATCAGTTTATTAATAGCTGACTAAGGATAAATGTAAGTATTAAGCCAGACAATAATAGAAAAAGATAGTATTATTTTATTATAGGGTATTTATTGGAAAGAGATTTATTGAGGAAGTGTTAAAATGGCCAAAGGTTTAAAAAATAAAAATGTTAGCGCAGAACAGCATGCATGGTACCGTTTGGACAATGCGGCTTTAATATATCCTTCTATACAATCTGATCGCATAACTACAATGTTTCGTTTTTCGATGACCTTAAAGGAGCCGGTGGACCCGAAGATATTGCAAATATCGTTGGAAGAGGTTATTAAAAAGTTTCCGTTTTACCGTGTACGTTTGAAAAAAGGTTTTTTTTGGTATTACCTTGAGCACAACCCCAAGCTGCCTCGTGTGGAAAGGGATGTGCGTTATCCTCTTGGCAGGCTGCATCCGAACCTGGGGACGCGTTTTTTGTTTCGGGTCCGTTATTGGCAATCTCGCATTGCCGTTGAATTCTGTCATGTACTTACAGATGGTACCGGAGGGATTACTTTTCTAAAAGCATTGGTTTATAATTATTTGGAGAGAAAAGGGAAAAATCTGGGCGAACCGGGTGATATTCCGGTAGATATGCTCTCCGGGGAGGAATCAGAGGATGCCTATAACCGATTTTACAAAAGTCCCCTACCCCTTCCGGATCAGGGAAGGGAAGCCTTTCATTTAAAAGGAAAACTTCTTTATCCCGGTGCTATCATGATAACTACGGGGATTGTAGACTTGGAACAAATACTAAGTGAGGCAAAAAAATATAAAGTTTCATTAACGGCTTTTCTTGTCGCCGTTTATATCGATGCGCTTCAGGAACTTCAGGATAGCCTTGTTTCCCGGAACACCCAAAAACGTCCTGTGGCTTTACAGGTGCCGGTTAATATGAGAAGTATTTATCCCAGTAAAACCTTAAGGAACTTTTCGTTGTTCGTAATGCCTGAAATAGATCCGCGTCTGGGTAAATACACCTTTGAAGAAATACTGCAAATAGTACGGGAAACACTGATTACCCAGACCAATGAAAAAGCAATAAGCAAATCGCTCTCCAGAAATGTGGGCGGACAGCGCAATTGGGCTATCAGAATTATACCCCTTGCTTTTAAAAAGCTTTTTATGCCGTTTTTATATACTCGTATGGGTGAGAATCTCTGTTCTGGAACCTTGTCAAATTTAGGGCTTGTAAAGCTTCCGGAGGGAATGGCCAATGAGGTTGAACGTATTGACTTCATTCTGGGTACAAATCCGATTAATAAAACAGGATGTGCAGTTTGTGGATTTAATGATAAGTTGGTTATTAATTTTGGCAGTAATACCCGGGATAAAGCTGTGGAGCGGTTATTCTTTACAAGGCTTATTAAAATGGGCATTCAAGTTAAGATAGAAGTAAATGAAGAAATAAAAAAGGGAAAGCTTAAAGATTAATGGAGGATTTGCTATGGCATATTGTGTTCGATGTGGAGTAGAACTACAGAAAGGGCTAAAGTCTTGCCCGCTTTGCGATACAGAGGTTTTACTGCCTGATGAGAAAGACAACGAGGCGGGTATCGCTCCGTTTTCGGAACGCATACCACGCAATATACGTCCAAGAGTGAATCTGGTTCCCAGCAGATCCTTCATGTATCTTGCAACCTTCATACTATTGGTTCCGCTTCTTGTAACCTTAATTATTGATTTTACAGCAAATCGTACCATTACCTGGTCGTTTTATCCTATTACATCGCTTGCTCTGCTTTGGATTCTTATTGCCTATCCCTCTTTATTAAAAGGACATACAACATTTCAGGTTATCACCATGGATATATTGTCAGTAGCTGTATTTCTGATGTCTCTTGACCTTTATTCGGGTTCTTTCCCGGAATGGTCCCAATATCCCGCGCTGTCTTTGCTTTTAGTATGGGTGTATACAGCTATACCGTTTCTTTTTACATGGAAGAGAATTTACCTGATATTAATTTGCTGGTTTTTAGGAACTGCAGGCTTCTTGTTTGCTATAGATGAATTGACCGGGGCTAAAGACTGGTTTTTATCGTTAGGATTACCTATTTTAGCGATTGTAGGAATTTGCGGTATAATCATTTTGCTTTCGGCAAAAATGGCAAAGGATAAGCCTCTTCTGACAATAGGTATAGCTATGTTTGCCATTTCTGCTATGGTGATAATAATTGATACTGTAACTAATCTATATGTAAAGGGAAAACCGGCGGCTACATGGTCTCCGATTTTAGTGGCTGTTTTGCTACCAACGGCAATATTTTTATTTATCGTAAATGGCAGCTCGGACCTAAAAGCATATTTGATTAAAAAATTTCATTTATAAGTTTTTAGATTTTATTTATTCAAATTAACTAAGCGGCGTGACTTTTATGTAGCGCGCAACTTGAAAACCGGATGTTTTCACGGACCGCTAAATCATTACAGGATATAGCCGCTGAAACTTTTCTTGCTTAGCAGATATGCATGGTTGTGCTTGTATTAATATACAAAATATATGTATAATATAATAGAATAGAATATATTATTAGGTGAAAAGATTTGAAAAAAATTGGAATAGTAGTTGGGAAAAATAAGGATATTGATTATGAAGTTACGGGTTTAATAGCAAATAAGCTTTTGGAAAAGGGCTTTGAAGTAGCGGTAGCACCGGAGGTTAAAGCCGGTATTAATGTTGCCGTAACCGGAACAGATTCTGTTTATGGGGAATCTGATTTCATTATCTGTGTAGGAGGCGACGGTACCTTTTTAAAGGCAGCCCGTGGAGCTTTCCCTTATAAAAAACCTGTTCTGGGCGTAAACAAAGGTACTGTAGGCTTTTTAGCAGAGGTAGAAATCAGCGAAATCGGGATGGCGATAGATAAAATATTTGCCGGTGATTATATTATTCAGCCGCGGATTGTACTTGATGTGGAGGTTATCCGTAACGGCGAGACTGTATACAGAAACTTTGCCATCAATGATGCGGTAGTATCCAGAATGGCTCTTTCACGCATTTTAAGGCTTAAAGTAATGATGGATGGTAAATTTATTGACTCCTTTGCAGGTGATGGGGTAATAATTTCAACACCAACCGGTTCAACCGGATACTCACTGTCGGCAGGTGGCCCCATTGTTTCGCCGGATATGAGGCTTATGCTTGTTTCACCTATTTGCCCGCATATCTTATATTCACGTTCTTTTATTATATCTGAAACGAAGACGGTTAATGTTAGTGTAGCGGGTAATAGTGAGGTGGAGGCTATACTTACCCTGGACGGGCAGGAGGGGTTTCCCGTTGAGCCCGATGATGTAGTTTCTGTCGGTGCATCAGAGAACAGTGCGTTTTTTGCCTCAGTAAAGCAAGTGAATTTTTATGATGTATTAAGATCTAAGATTCATAACACATAATAATCAGAAGAAGATTTTATGGAGGGAAAACATGAAGTATAACCGCCACGCCAAGA
>CAZPIS010000090.1:0-7136 GCA_964586745.1 uncultured Ruminiclostridium sp. | reverse complement strand
ATAAAGAGGTTGTGAATGAACTGGCCGAGCTTATCAAAAAGGCACAACCCGAAGTCCTTTATACACACAATTTAGCAGATAAGCACGACACCCATGTAGCCACAGTATCAAAGGTTATTAAAGCAATAAGGAGCCTTCCTAAGGAAATGCGCCCCAAAAAGATTATCGGATGCGAAGTATGGCGTAATCTGGATTGGATGGTAGACAATGATAAGAAGGTAATGATGGATGTTTCAGGCCATCAGAATATAGCTGCTGCTGTAGTGGCTGTTCATGATTCGCAAATCTGCGGAGGAAAGCGTTACGACCTGGCAACCCAGGGAAGAAGGCTGGCCAATGCAACTTTCTCGGAATCTCATGGAGTAGATCAATATACGTCTTTGAGCTATGGTATGGATTTAACGCCTTTGGCTCTGGACGACAGCCTAGATATAATAAAATATATAACAACCAGTATAGACGATTTTAGAAAGAATGTTGAAGATATAGTTAGGAAAATGCTATAGAAGCTATTTTGCCATACTGAGAATTCAGCCGAATAATCGTCACAAATTATACATCATTCTTGCCCGTTTTCACTGCAAGAAGTTAAGAATCCCAAATCACCATATATTGCTCGAAAAAGTGGTATATGCTATTATTGGCGTAAGCCTAATACGCTATTAATATTTGGGAGAAAGATATGCTTCAAAAATTCAAAGCATTAAAAATAGTGCAGTCATTTGACATTTTAAAAGGAAATACGAGGACCTCTGTAATTTGCGAACCATTATGGGGAATTCCGTATACAATTTATATTTTTTATTTCAGCCTCTATCTGATGGAGATGGGTATAACAGAACAACAGCTTGGAATAATTACTGCGGTAGGATTCTTATCCAACTCAGTGTTCTCATTTTTTGCAGGTAGCATTACAGATTTTTTAGGCAGGAAAAAGACAACTTTTATCTTTGATCTGATCGGGTGGCCGGCATCACTATTTTTATATCTTATTTCCAGAAGCCTAACAATGTTTATTATTGCTACAATTATTAATAATCTTTCAAAGATTGTCACCATATCATGGAATCTGATGGTAATTGAGGATGCAGAATCAGAGCAACGTAAATCAGCGTTTAACCTATTGAACATCATAAATATATCCCTTGGCATTATAACTCCCATAAGCGGTTTGGTGGTGGCCAAGTATGGAATTTTAAAAGCAGAGCGATATTTTTTTGTATTTGCAATTTTAAGTATGTCAATGATGATGATTATACGAAATAGTAAATATGTGGAAACAAAGATAGGACAACAGATTTTGGATGAACGTAAAGGCTTTGCCTTTAAAGAACTAATCAAAAGAGGAATGTTTAAAGGTACTTTAAAGCAGCTATCATCAAATAAATCACTGAGATTAGCTATGATTGTACAAATTCTTTTTAATCTGATAATACCCTTAGGCGCATTTAACAGTATGTATTTTCTTCCCTATATGACCGATTATCTTGGGATAGATAAAGCAGCAGCTTCAATTCTAGGAGGAGTGTATGCAGGAGTTATGCTAATAGTGTTTCTATTTATCACACCTAACACGTCTAGGAAAAACAGACCCGCGTCTATTCTTACCGGATTACTCCTTCAGACAGCTGCATTTTTATGGATTACAATGCTTCCCGAAGGCATTTTGCTATATGCAGTATTAGCGGTAGGAGTTTATTCCCTCGGACATGGAATATTTATTCCATTCTTTAGTACTCTCTTGGCTGATGCCTCTGAGGGCAAGGAGCGGGCGGGTATTTATTCACTTCTAAATACTATCTCGGCCGTTTTGAGCGCGGTTATAGGAAGCGCCTCGGGCTTTATTTTTGCGGCAGATCCACGTTACATTTTTTATCTGACAGCTTTTATTACGTCGCTTTGCTTTATTGGAATGATTATGTTTATTGCCTATGATAAAAAGCAAAAAGTATTGATTAAGTAACGGAGCAGCGCAGAGGCAGAATAAAGCGGAAAAGCAGGCGAAAACAAAGTCAATGGCGCTGATAGATGCCAGTGGAGGCCAATAGGTGCCAATAAAAGGCAAGTAAATTGGTGCTTGAAATACCTTTCTAAACAATGTATAATAAACACTGCTGCAAAAAATGCGGTAGTGAATAAAATTTTATATTTCGAGGTGTAGCGCAGTTGGTAGCGCGCTTGGTTTGGGACCAAGATGCCGGGAGTTCGAGTCTCTTCACCTCGACCAAGTAAGCGGGTCACATCGATTGTGCACCCGCTATATTTTTAATTTCCGCCCCAGTTATACCCCAGTTCTTTTTAATCTTACATTTAATCCAAGTGTATATAGATTTACCGAGGAAGTTCTCAGTTTCTGTAGTTTTTTTACAAGCTGAATATCAGGCATTAATACTTTAAAACAATGCTTGTACTTAACTGCGATAATTTAAAGTTTATTGTCAATTAAATGTTATCTACTAGATTTACCAAATTATAATATATGCTATTACTGTCGGAAACGCTTACTGCTGACGTCCCACTTTTTATAATAGAGGTAAATAAAAAATGTATTAAGATTTTACTAACGAATATGAAATTTGTTGATGTATTTATACTGATATATAAGATAATATAAATAAAAATACATGTCGTAATATAGAGAACTATGAAAGAACGAGAGGTTCTGATGTACAAAGTATTTTTAGTAGACGATGAAGAGTTGATAGTTAAGCAGATTGCCGAGACAGTTCCATGGATGGATAATGGGTTTGAGGTTATCGGTATAGAGATAGATCCTGTGAAAGCGGTAGGGCGAGTACTGGATTTAAAGCCAAATGTTGTGTTCACAGATTTAAGAATGCCTAATTTGGATGGACATACCTTCATGCGTGCCGTTAGAGAAAGCGGTCTGGATATGGAATTTGTAATGTTAAGTGCCTATGGGACTTTTGAAGATGCCAGGACGTTCTTTCAACAAGAGGGGTTTGACTATCTTTTGAAACCCTTACAGTTGCCCGAGGTACAGTTGGTGTTAGAAAAACTGGCAGAAAAGCTTTCCAATAAATATCCTATGAAATCTGATGCGGATGAAGAAATTTCTAATCCGGCATTTAACGAATTAGTGGAGTATGTGAAGACTAATTTTAAAGATAAATTTACATTAGATCAGCTGGCAAAGAATTTTGGATTAAGTGCCGGTTATATTTGCAACTTATTTGCGAAACATTATAATACGACATTAACCCGTTTTGTGACACAGGCTCGTATGGAATATGCAGTAAAGCTTATAAAATCAAGCGATTATCCTTTGAAAGAAATTGCATCTGAATGCGGATATAAGGACTATTTCTATTTTAATAAAGTCTTTAAAGGATATTATGGAATGGCGCCAAGCCAATATCAGTCCGAGAAAATTCGTTAGAGAGGGCGCCTGAAAATTATACTTATGAATAGGAAGGAGCTGTATTGAGAATAGAAAAAGTACAAAAAACTTTAAAAAAACCAAAATGGTTGTACATTTCTTTTTTTTGTATTGTAATGGCAATATGCTTCTTCGCATTCTTTTTTGGTTTCAGTAAAAGAAGTGATAAATCAAAACAAACAGTTACGATTGCGGTTCTTCAGAATGATAAAGTGCAGAATTTTAACACAAATTATTACACTCATTGGTTGGAGAAACATACCGGATATGATATTAAATTTGAATACATATCAGATGGCTATGAAAGGGAATACCTACATACCATGCTAACATCCGGCAGTAATAGCATTGATGCTGTTTTTATGTCAGAGGGAGAAGAAATACTATCGATCGATGAGTTAAATTCTTACGGGGATGAGGGACTTATCCTTGATTTATCTGAGTACATATCGGAAGATAGCGAATTGAATCAAGTAATGAAACAATACGAATCATTTGGATTGTACGAGCGAATGCAAAATAACGTGGCAATATATTATATGCCCAATATGGATACAGCAAGAAAATCACAGAATATGCAGGTGCTATGGATTAATACCGGATGGTTAAAGCATTTAGACTTGCAAATTCCCAGAACAACCGATGAATTGATGGATGTATTAAAAGCTTTTAAGAATAATGATTCGAATGGCAATGGGAAAAAGGATGAATTGCCGCTGATCAGCTGCGAATTATCTTATTCTCTGCAAAGCTACAATTATCTTTTGAATGCTTTTGTTTATAATGACCCTCTTCATGCCAGATTGTACATAGATGATCAGAAAAATATCAGGTATGCTTCAAAAGAGGATGCTTTTCGACAAGGACTTATTTATTGTAAAAAACTTTATGAGGAAGGACTTCTTTCGAATGACTGCTTTTTTTATACCTCAAAACAGATTAAGGAGCTGGTAAATGATCCTGAGGATTTGGTCGGAGCTTTTACAAGTAAAAGTATTGCGGATGTAATCTATCCGAATTGTCCGGATATCCTGGCGAAGTTTATTCAGGTGCCTCCGCTTATTGGCCCGGAAGGTGAACAGAATGCTGTGTGGGTAAATTATGAGCCAAAAATTGGGGGTTACATACCTTCAAACAGCAGACATCCGGAGGAAGCATTACATATCATGAATATCATGCTTTCAGAAGAAGCTTCTCTAATATCAGAGTTTGGGGAGGAAGATATAGACTGGAAATATTCTGATAGTGGAGATTTATCTACCTATGGAAGCAAAGCAAGGATAACCACAATTAATTACCTAAATGACAGTGTTCAGAATAAAAATTATGCAGGAGCAGGGCCTCAGGTTCTTGATGCTTCTATAGCCAATGGGGTAACATGGAATGGAAATCACTCACTGGTGGAGTATATTGATGCCCGAGCAGTGCGTGTCTATGAGAATTATTATTGCATATCTGAAGATATGTATCGTAAGTTATTCTTACCACATGTCTATGAGAAGTACATAGAAATATGTACTTATACTGATGAATCAATGTTACGATTCATAACCGGAGAAGAGGATATTTCTGATGATACAGCATGGCAACAATATTCAAAGCAGCATGAAGTGTTGGAACAAAAGTGGGGCATAGGAGTTGAGGACTGAAAATGAAACAGAAACAGAAACACAAACACAAAATAATACTAATCGCTGTTATAGCTTTGTCCATCGCATTATTGACAAGCTGTGCAAAAAAAGAAAATAAAACGAGCAGGGCTGAAGAAATGAAAGCGTGGCTGGAGTGTGCTAATCTGAATGATCATGACAGCCCCGAGGAGCTTTATCAGGCGGCATTAGAAGAAGATACATTAGTAATTTATTCGGTATCCTCAAGAGTTTTCGATGTGAAAGAAAGCTTTGAAAAGGAGTATCCCGGGCTGACTGTAGATATCAGAGATATTCGAAGCGGTGACATTGTGAAAATGGTGTTAAGTGATTATGAAGAAGACAACAATGTTTGTGACCTTGTGGTATGCAGTGACTGCGACGGAAGTCTATACAAGAAGCTGATTGAACCGGGTATAGTCTACTCTTATATTCCATGGGATATTGCGTCAAATATGAAAGAATATCACGCGGACCGGGAGCTTGTCTTTCTTGGCGAATCAATGATGCTTTTTTACAACAATGAGGTATTTGAATCTCAACCTATCAGGAATATATGGGAATTGACAAGGGACGCTTATAAGGGAAAAATCATCATGGCTAATCCCTTGAGTTCCTTTTCCACTTATGGTTTTTGCGCTTCATTAATAGCAGAATCAGAGGCTATAGCAAAAGCATATGAGGATTATTTCGGAGAAGTGCTTTCTGTTTCGGAAGGGAAATGTGCAGGAGAAATATTTTGGGAAAAAGCAGCTCCCAATATAGTATTTACAAATTCCAGCGATGAAGTGATGGAGGGAGTTGGAAATACCGGGAGTGATGCTATATGGATAGGTATTATGATATCAAGCAAAATGCGTTATCAGGAATTAGGGTATCATTTTTCCCCTATTTATGAGCTTGCGCCCTTTTCAGCAGTATACACGCCCAATAGTGCAACCATAGCAGGGGGCTCTAAAAATGTAAACTCAGCAAAACTGTTTATTCGGTATTTGCTTGGAGAGACGAGTGGAAAGGGAGAAGGCTTACTGCCATTTTCTACTGTAGGAACATGGTCAGCCCGTACAGATGTGCCGGATGGAAATCCGATACCATTAAATGAAATGGATGTTATATATCTTAATAAGGAATATATTTACGAGAATCGCGAGAAGATGATTATGTTTTGGGAAGAAGCACTAAAGGAGAATGTAGTTCAGTAATATGAAACCGGAAAAGAAACCATTAATGAGACAACTGAAAGGGACAGTATTGGCTTTAAGCACCGCAATGCTTGCAATGTGGTTTCTTTTTTATGCGTATATGCATAATTTGCTAGAGAATTATGTAATTAAAAATATGGAACAGGTCTCTTCACAGATAATATCAGAACTTAACAGATCTTTTCTTCAATTGGAAGAAGTCTCATTCGCCTTGTCGGAAGAGGAAACAGTGGTTCAATTAATGAAAGCCCAAGATATTATTGAATTCCACAACCGGGCATCTGGCGTGGAAAAGGTTTTGAACAGGCTTTCAATGGATAGTACTTTTATGGATAATATTATTCTCTACAACAAGAGTGGAAAATTCTATCGTTTTTCAGGAAACATCAGTAACACAGGAATTCAGAGGATGATGAACATTATTAATAAGGATAGCATAACCAAGCATATAAAGATTAGACTTGATGATATCAATTATGTTGGGTATGTGGCAAAAATAAATCATGGTAATTATGATGTTGGGAATATTGTAATGCTGACTGATGAAAATGATATCTATAGATTGTTTCAGCAGTTGGCGGGAAATGAGGATATGAAGATTGCTCTTGCGGCAGAGGGAAAAATTATTGTTTCAAGTGAAGCAACAATGATAGGAAGGGAAATAAAAGAGCTTATTATCAACAATTCATATTTCGTATATAAACAAGTGGGGTTTACACTGTTTGAATTATTCGTATCTTATAAAGATTCAAGCAAAGAAATGAGTTATTTGTTTTTTGCCGCAATGATTATTATGGCATTTATATTGCTGCTAATACTAAAGGTGTTTTTGCATTTTTGGAAAAAGAAATTCTTTGCGCCGCTTCAAACTGTAATATCACAGGT
>CAZPIS010000089.1:0-7224 GCA_964586745.1 uncultured Ruminiclostridium sp. | reverse complement strand
AGGAAAAAGGATTTGAGAACGAGCCCCAGAGATGCCCAGATTGCAGAAGGGCAAGAAAAGCTGAAAGAAACAATAACCGTGGCGGAAACAGAGGCTTCGGTGGCGGAAATCGTTGGTAATCAGAAAGAAGAGCATTAGCTCTTCTTTTTTTTGCGGCCGTAACACTGCTTGTGAGGGAATGAAATGACCGAAGAAGCAGCTGTACGTCCTATGCAAGGATTGCCCAAGAAGCCAAGCGATAGCGAAGGCTGATTGGCAGCAAGCTACTATTTTTAAATATTTTCGGGACTACCATTTATTATAAAAAGAGGGCCCGATTTATCGGGCCCTATGTCGGCAGATCAAATAAAGAAGAACCAATTTAGGCATAGGCGGCCTAGAGACAAAGCTATGCTCAGCAAGGAAAGACACTGACACTGACACAGCATCTTTTTATGCAGCAACAACACCTGCAACAGCAACAGCAACAACACCTGCAACAGCATCTACTTCGTCCTCGGTTCCGATTACAAAAAAGCATAGCATTCTCCTTTTGTACAAGCTCCTAATACATAGTATTCGTATTCTTAAAAAATGCCACCTCTCATCAATACAATAAAAAATATTGCAACTATTAATAAAAAGGTTTTATTTTTATGTAATTTGGTGCATAATATTATAGTATTGCAAATGCGAATCATTCGCATGAACGGAGGATGTATTGTTTAATATGAAGAAAGTTCTATTATTTTTGTTTGCAGTTATAATGATCATATCGTTTACAGCGTGTGGTAAAGTCACCGTAAATACGGACCCCGAGCATAATCAAGAGACTTTGATTGTAACATCCTTTTATCCTATGTATATATTTACGCGTAACATAACAGATGGTGTTAAAGGCGTTAGGGTTGTTAATATGACCGAACCTCAGACAGGGTGCCTGCATGATTATCAGTTGGTTCCGGCTGATATAAAAGTGCTGGAGAAAGCTGATATCTTCGTTATTAACGGTGCAGGAATGGAATCTTTTCTGGAGAAAATAATAAGTCAGCTTCCCAAGCTAACTATAATTGAAGGTGCAAAAGATATGGACTTGTTAGAAAACGACAATGGTGAGAAGAACCCTCATGTGTGGGTCAGTATCAGCGGAGCCATCCAAGAGGTAAAGAATATTACAGAGGGGCTTGTAAAGGCTGATACGGCTAATGAGACTGCTTATAGAAAGAATAGTGATGAATATGTTAAAAGGCTTGAAATACTTAAAATCAGCATGCATGAGGCCTTAAAAGACATTAAAATAAAGGATATTGTTACTTTTCACGAGGCTTTTCCATACTTTGCTCATGAATTTGACCTTAATATTATATCAATAATTGAACGTGAGCCTGGATCAGAGCCCAGTGCCGGTGAATTGGCAGACACAATTAAATCCATAAATGATGCCAATGTTAAGGTACTTTTTGCAGAACCCCAGTATTCGGCTAAGGCAGCCGAGTCCATTGCTGCACAGACCGGGGCCAAGATTTATGTTCTCGATCCGGTGGTGACAGGTCCAAAGGAAGCAGCATTGGAAAATTATGAAAAGACTATGGAAGAAAATCTAAATGTATTAACTGAGGCATTGAAATGAAAAATAAGGATGTTACTGAAAATAGCTGCAGTAAGCAGTGTTGTGGGCTTTGCTGTACAAAAATTGAGAATTTCGGAGTGACTGTAGGAAATACCGTCATTCTTAAGGATGTCAACATTCATATCCATTGCGGTGAGTTGACTGCCATTATAGGTCCCAATGGCGCGGGAAAAAGCACTCTAATAAAAGCACTCCTTGGGGAAGTGACACATACCGGCTCTCTGAAATTTGTTCAATCGCAAAAGGGAGCATATCAGGCTCCTGTCATAGGATATGTGCCCCAGAGCCTGAATCTGGACTCAACTTCCCCTACTAGTGTTGTTGATTTATTTCTTTCTTGCAGATCAAGCTATCCTACATGGATTATACACAGAAAAAAGGAAGTCGAAAAGGAAAAGGAAAGGCTTGCCGCTGTAAAGACTGAACACCTGATAAACAGACGCCTGGGGTCTTTGTCAGGGGGAGAGTTGCAAAGAGTACTGCTGGCTTTGGCGTTGGACCCAGTACCGGAATTGCTCCTTTTAGATGAGCCTGTTTCAGGAATTGATCAAAATGGGATGGAATTGTTTTATGAGACAGTTTCAGCTCTCCGAAAGGCTTATGATCTGACAATTATCTTAATATCCCATGACCTTGATATGGTTCGAAGATATGCCGACAGGGTTGTATTGTTAAATCAGACAGTTCTTGAGGTTGGCTCACCGGATGAGGTTCTGCAAAGTAAGAGTTTTTATGATACATTTTCATTAATGTGGCAAAAGCTAGAGGATGCAGAGAGGGGGAGAACATAATGGATTTTTGGTACAAGCTTTTAGAAATACTCCCTTTTGAATGGGCAAAAGCCGGACAAATGATTTTCATGAAGAATGCTCTTTTATCTATCTTACTTTTGACTCCCATTTTTGCTTTGCTGGGAACTATGGTAGTCAATAATAAAATGTCTTTTTTCTCTGATGCTTTAGGACATGGCGCCTTTACCGGCGTTGCTATAGGAGGGCTGTTGGGACTTGTTCGGCCTCTGGGCTCTGCCGTAATGTTTTCTATTGCTTTCGCATTTCTTATAGCTCTTATAAAGTATAAGAGTAAGATGGCAAGCGATACTGTTATAGGAGTTTTTTCATCCACTGCTGTTGCATTGGGAATATTTCTTGCCACACTTGGGGGGAAGAATTTTGCTAAACTTAATACTTATTTGGTGGGAGACATATTGAGTATTACACCTAAGGAAATATTGTTACTTGCCGTTGTTCTTATTCTGGTATTAGTATTTTGGTTTCTGGTTTTTAACAAATTGCTTATTGTGAGCGTAAATCCCTCTTTGGCAGGTAGCAGAGGAATAAACACTTTTTGGTATGAGGTGATATTCAGTTGTGCCCTTGCTGTTATTGTTACTGTTTCAATGTCATGGATAGGGCTATTGGTTATTAATTCTTTTTTGGTACTTCCTGCAGCTTCAGCGCGGAATATCGCTCAAAATCAGAGACAATATCACCTTCTGGCTGTAGTTTTTTCAGTTTTCTCAGGAGTTTCAGGGCTTATTATATCGTATTACATTGAAACGGCCACCGGTTCGACAATTGTTATTATTTCAGCAATCATATTTTTCGTCACATACGGATTAAGGAAGAAATTTGCCTAAGGGGGTATAAAATGGGATTTAAAAATCATTATGAAAATATATTAATGAACAGAAACCTGAAGGCAACCAAGCACAGATTATCAATACTTGAAGAACTAGAAAGTAATGAGGTACCAATTACTGCCGAGGATTTATATATCAAGCTGAAGGAGAAAGGTATTTCTATTAACCTTTCCACTGTATATAGAAGTCTGGAAACATTACATGAAAAAGGCATTGTTATCAGAAGTATTTTGCCTGATTACAACAAAGCTGTTTATGAATTTAATAATAATGATCACAGGCATCACTTGATATGTATTAAATGCCGTAAAATGTTGCCGGTTAACGGATGCCCTTTGGAAGACTACGAAAAACTTATTGAGAGCAAGTTTGGCTTTACAGTGAAGGGACATAACCTTGAGATATACGGATATTGTAATGCTTGTGAAAATAATGATACAAAAGACGGATAATCAATCTAGAATTAAGATTATGAATATTTATTGACAAAAATTTCAACTTAATATATAGTTTTTCTTAATTCTTATTTTGGCTTTATGATTGTTAAGAGGAGTAGAACATATGTTTTTAAAGAATGATATTATTTTAAGCTTAAGGGAGAAATATGGAACGCCTTTATACATTTATTCCGAAGCAATTCTGAGAGAAAGATGTAAAGAGATTAAAAATCTTCTTCCGAATAAAAATATAAAAATAAATTACTCTGCAAAAGCTAATACAAATTTAGAGCTTCTGAGGATAATTAAATCAGAAGGCCTTGATGTGGATGCTATGTCCCCGGGAGAAATATTTATTGAGCAGTTGGCAGGCTTTGAAAGCAAGCAGATTTTTTTCATAAGCAACAATGTATCCGCTGAAGAAATGCGTTATGCAATTGATAAGGATATTTTGATTAGTGTAGATTCACTTTCCCAACTTGAAATGTACGGGCAAATTAATCCCGGAGGGAAGGTCGCTGTAAGATTTAACCCGGGCAGAGGTGCCGGACATCATGAAAAGGTAATAACCGCCGGAAAGAAAACCAAATTCGGGGTGCAAAAGGAGCTAATACCTCAGGTTAAGACTATTTTGGAGAAGTATAGCCTTAATCTGGTCGGTATAAATCAGCATTTAGGTTCGCTTTTCCTTGATTGGCAGGTCTACATTGAAGGTGTACGCTTATTCTTAGAGATAGCAAAAGAATTTCCGGAGCTTTCCTTCATTGATTTAGGAGGAGGCTTTGGTGTTCCTTATAAGTCTGATGAGAGCAGACTTAACCTGAATTTGCTCGGCGAAAAGTTGGATGTTGTTTTAACAGAGTTCTTAGAAGAGTATCCTAATAAGGATGTAATATTTAAATTCGAGCCCGGACGATATATTGTGGCAGAATGCGGCATATTGTTGGGCAGTATAAATTCGGTGAAGAAAAGCTACGATATAATATACATCGGAACCGATATAGGCTTTAATGTTCTTGCCCGACCCGTTATGTATGATTCTTATCACGAGATGGAGATAGTAAAAAGTAGCGGTAATAACGAAGTAGAGAATAAATACAATTTGTGTGAAACAGTAACCATAGTGGGCAATATTTGTGAGAGCGGAGATATACTTGCCCGTGATAGAGAAATCGCCAAAGCTGTTGTTGGGGATACATTAATCATATATAACGCAGGAGCGTACGGCCATGTCATGTCGTCTAATTATAATTGCAGGCTTCGTCCTGCCGAAGTGCTTATAGATGCAGACGGAAAAGACAGATTAATACGAAGTAGAGATACACTGGAGTCCTTAATACAGAACTTCTTCATTTGACAGCTTAGAAATCGGCAATTATTTTGTACATCTGTCAGAAATAGTAATATAATAATTAAAACTACTTGATTTGAGTCTATAAGCTCAAATATACCGTAGAATAGTATTAGAAAAAATTTCTTAGAGGTAACAGAATGATTGAACGAATGCTGAAATGCTTTATAAAAGATTATCAAAATACGGCAGATAATGCTGTAAGAGGAAGATATGCGGTTTTTGCCGGAGTGTTCGGCATTGCTTCAAATTTTTTTCTGTTTGTCATAAAGATAATTGTAGGAACGCTTTTTAAAAGCATTTCCGTTACGGCAGATGCGGTAAATAATCTGACAGATGCAGGTTCCTCAATAATTACCCTTGTCGGCTTTAAGCTATCAAGAAAACCGGCAGATGAGAAGCATCCCTATGGGCATGCGCGAGCAGAGTATATTACCGGATTTTTGGTGTCGGTGGTTATTTTGCTTTTAGGCTTTGAGCTTATAAAAACATCATTTCAAAAGGTTTTAAATCCCGATCCCATAGCTTTCAGCTACTTGACTGTAATCGTACTTGTTGTTTCAATATTGGTAAAGCTTTGGCAGGGAATAATAAATAGAAATCTTGGAAGACGCATTAATTCAACTGCTCTGATAGCCACCGGTCAGGATAGCATGAATGATGTTATATCAACATCATCAGTGCTTGCCGCAACTATCTTTGCCAAATTGACAAACATTCAGATTGATGGTTATATGGGTATTGCTGTAGCACTTTTTATACTATATTCGGGTGTTAAGCTGATTATAGAAACACTTAATCCATTATTGGGAATCGCACCTGATCAAAATCTTGTTTCTGACATCAAAAAAGAGATATTGTGCTATGAGGGTGTTTTAGGGCTACACGATCTGGTAGTTCATAATTATGGCCCTGATAAAACTTTTACCTCAGTACATGTTGAGGTACCTGCAAACATGGATTTGATTGACAGTCATGAACTGATCGATATTATTGAAAGGGATATTAACTGTAAGTTTGGTGTTAATACTGTAATCCATATGGACCCTATTGTAACTGATGATGAGAGTATAAATAATCTACGCAGAAAGGTAGATGATATTATACAGGGTATAGATCCAAAACTATCAATGCACGACTTTCGAGTTGTTATGGGAAAAACCCATAGCAAACTAATATTTGATGTACTGTTGCCATCAACCTATAAGTCATGTGAAACAAAGCTGAGAAAGAGCATCGATGACGAAATAAAAAAAATAGATGTTACATTTGAGAGTGTAATTACTCTTGATCTTAATTATACCTCTATCACAAATAATAATTGAATATTTATTATAATAATAAGAGACACTATTCTAAGCTGAAGATATACTAAAATAAAACTGCTTTTAATCAAACAAATTGCCCATTAAAAAGTATGGGCGGGTGCTATTTAATTTCGAATATTGGCGAGGCACTTATGAGGTAAAAAATGGCTGTTGGTTTACGAATGATTACACTTATTGCCGTAATTGGTGTATTGGTTGCGGGGCTTCAGATTATTATATGGAGATTATCCCAAGGGAAGGTATTCTTTAAGTATATTCCCACAATCGTCCTGCTTATTGTGGCAATTGTGTGTGTGGTGAAGGCAATATGGTTTTCTTCAGGCATGGAGGATTTGGCGTACTTTGTTACAGCCATTCTGACAACGGGAGTATTAGCGGTGTCTATTATGACGGGCATCGTGATTGATATAATAACCAAGTCGAAGAGAAAAAATTGTATATAATCCGCGGAACGATGAATAAATATTGGCAGGCAGGATAGGATGTTAAGGAACCGCAGCCGACGTCATGTGAAGCGGAGCACGGATTTAAGTAGCGCGCGAATAACTTCCGGATGAAATTCCTAAGCGTACACATGACATCGACGAAAGGTTACATATGTTGTGTCATAGCAATATTCCACAATTTAAGAGGCAGCCCCTCGATTTCTTATAAAATCGATTTAATAGTAGAATTTTACAAACTTCATTGAATAGAAGTCGCAAAGCAGTATGTCGTCAGTTTCAACCTCATTTATTAATATGTAATTTGCTCCGACAGCCAATAGTGTACCTGTTCTGTCAGTTAAAGTGTTTGTTCCTATCAAAAATTCAATAGTTACCCTGCGTCCAATCTGTGTACGCATAAAACCGTTCATG
>CAZPIS010000088.1:5954-7256 GCA_964586745.1 uncultured Ruminiclostridium sp. | reverse complement strand
CCATTCATTAAATATACTATATACGTTGACATTTCTGATATTATTATTTTTTATGATTTTTTAAGTAACCGAATCGATTATATAATATTTTAAAATAATATTATATTATATCTATCCACTAATAGTCAAAGATAACGGGTAACTTTTATACGCTGATATTTTGTGCTATAATATATTCTTGTATAATCATGTTTTGCCCTTAAATAAGGAGGATACTCTATGGATGAAAACCTTGGAGGCCGCAAGGAGCCTAATGTTCCTGTTGCGACTTCAAAGAAAAAAACAAGTACGGGTTTAATAATATTAGCTCTGACCTTAAAAGCTTTTATAATATCACTGGCTATTGTTATTTCGCTTCTATGTGTAGCGGGAAGTGCTGCAGGCGGTCTGCTTGGTGGTGGTGTTTATGGTATTATTAAAACTACCCCCATGGTTGAGGCAGAATTATTTAAAACCATGGGTTTTAATTCCTACGTATATGATTCAGACGGAAATATAATTGCCGAGCTGAAAAGAGAAGAAAATCGTGTTTGGATAAACTACGAAGATATCCCCGAAATGTTAATTGATGCTTATATAGCTGTTGAAGACAAGCGCTTCAAGGAACATAAGGGAATTGATTTCAGACGTATAGGAAGCGCTGTTCTAACTTACGGAAAAAAATTATTAGGCGCAGATGTCGATATAGAGGGCGGAAGCACTATCACACAGCAACTAATAAAAAATTTAACTAAACAAGATGATATAACTATTCCCAGAAAGCTTCAAGAACAATGGCAGGCTATGGAGCTTGAAAAGGTCCTAACAAAAGAAGAGATTTTGACATATTATCTTAATAATATTCCTATGGGTGGTAATTTTTACGGGATTGAAACTGCGGCCAAAGGCTATTTCGGTAAGGATGTACGTAATTTGTCGCTGGCTGAATGCGCTAGTCTTGCCGGTATAACCAATTGGCCTACTAAATATATGCCCATAAAAGCCGAAAATATAGAAGCTAACCTGGCACGAACAAAAACAACTCTAGGTTTAATGCTGGATCAGGGTAAAATTACCCAAAGTGAATATGATGAGGCTTTGGCAGAAAAAATTATTTTTAATTATAACCCTGAAGCCGGAAAAGTTATGAAAACCAGTAAACAGTCATATTTTGTTGATGAAGTGGTGAAAAGCCTTAAAACCTATCTTATGCAGACAAGCGGCTATACGGAGCAAGCAGCATTAGATATCATTTACAATAACGGCCTCCATATCTATTCAAGTATGGATCCAAAGATACAAAATGCCTTGGATGAGGTTTTT
>CAZPIS010000088.1:0-5854 GCA_964586745.1 uncultured Ruminiclostridium sp. | reverse complement strand
ACTGCCCGTATTGGTGTGTTTAAATCCCGAAATGTTGTAGCAACACTGCTGTTGAAAGATTATGTAGGCTTACCCACAGCACTTGATTATCTAAATAAGCTCGGTATTGACAGACAGAATGAACAATATCTCTCCATAGCCATGGGCGGATTTAACAAAGGGATGACCCCACTTGAAATGGCTGCCGCCTTTACTCCTTTTGCAAATAAAGGCATATATACAAAACCTATGTTTTTTACAGAGGTCAAGGATAATAGCGGAAAAACAATTATATCTGTTAAGCCGGACAGGAATCAGGTCTTTTCGGAACAGACCGTCTTTATTATGGACGATATTTTAACTGATGTTGTTACAAAAGGAACCGCCTATCCTGAAGGCATAATAGAATATAAGGACTCAGAAGGTAAAAAAGTCACAATACCCTCCGCAGGAAAAACAGGAACCACAGACTCTGACAAAGATAAATGGTTCTGCGGTTTTACTCCTTATTATGTAGGCGTTAGCTGGTATGGTTATGATAAAGCAGTAGAAATACAAAAAGAGGAAAAAGACAATGCATTACTTTTATGGAACGCTGTAATGAACAAAATTCATGAAGGTTTACCTGCTATTCCGTTTTTTGAAAGTACACCTCCTAATGTCGTAAAGCGTACCATTTGTATTGACTCGGGCAAGATTGCCACTGATTTATGCAGAAAAGATCCTCGTGGCGGCAGAGTCCGTGAGGAATATTTCATAGAGGGTACAGAGCCGGCTTATAGTGATACTTGTAAGGTTCATGTTGAATATCAGGCATGTACAGCCTCACAAGATGCCCAAAAGAGGCACCTTCTCGCCACAGAATACTGTCCTTTCGAAACTCTTGTGCTAAAGGTCGGTATTAAAAGACCGGTAGAATACAAACCTGCATTTCCAAACGATCCCTATCCCACTGATAGTATTTATGAGATTCCCGAAGGAGAATTTTGTACAGTCCATAATGCCGGATCACTCATTCCTCCCATTGTAGAGGAATATCCTCCGCCTGACTCCACAATCGATGAAGAAAACCCGCCTGAGGGTATTCCGGACGGACCTTCGGCCGAGGACATCGGTGATTCTCTGGAACAGGAAAATTGGGAAGGCATAGATTGGGAAGATGGCCCCGGTGGATTGGATTAGAATGCCAAGACTTTTTCCGAAAATTAAGTGTATGTAAAAGTGCCGTGAGTGATGTCAAGTTGTTGTGTCAGCAGACATCACTCACGGCAACTTTTATATTTAACTATCTAAAGCGACCGCAAGGTTTCTCAGTAATCTAAGCTTCTGGCGGTCTTAAATATCATATAAAGTTATTTCACTATCAACTATTTTAATTCATCTTTTATAGATTTTTCGGGTTTGGGCCCAAAGTATTGATAATAATAGCAAAGAAGGCCTCCGTTATATAGCTTGCGATTTTTATCGGCCTTTCTCCCAAATGACTTTTCAAATTCAGTATCTCCATTGATTATATAAAAGGACCAGGTGGGAAGTTTCATAAAGCTCTCGCCCATGACATGATAGAGTGTGCTGTTTTCCTTCTTCTCCCCCAGCCTCTGCCCGTATGGCGGATTAGTAACAATAAATCCGTATTTTGCCTTTGAAGAAATATCCTTTACATCTCTTACCTGAAAATGAATTATATCAGCTACTCCGGCCTGTTTAGCATGGTAATTAGCCATGCTTACAGCTTCAGGATTTATATCATATCCTTGAATAAGCTTCTCGGTAACAGGCTTAATTAATCCTCTTGCCTCTTCTAACGCATGATACCATATTTCTTTAGGTATTACAGGCCACTCTTGACAGTCAAACTCCCTGTCCAGACCGGGAGCTTTATTAATAGCCATCAGTGCAGCTTCAATAGGAATAGTACCCGAGCCGCAAAAGGGGTCTATCAAATTTTTCCCCGGCGACCATCGACTTATTCTTAACATTGCTGCCGCAAGGGTTTCCTTAATTGGTGCAGAATATGCAAGGCTTCTGTACCCTCTTTTATGCAGCCCATCCCCGGTACTGTCAAAGGATATTATGACCTTATCCTTGGTAATGCTAAAATCAATATGATACCTTGGGCCTGTCTCCGGGAAGTTTTCCAGCTTATATACTTTTTTCAGCCTTTCTACAATTGCTTTCTTAATTATTGACTGGCAATCAGAAACACTCATAAGAGTTGATTTGACACATCCCCCGGTAACGGGGAATTCCGCATCTTTTGGCAACCAATCTTCCCAATGTATTGCCAGAACCGATTCAAAAAGCTCGTTAAAAGTTGTGGCTATAAATTCACCCATCAGGACATAGACTCGCCCAGCCGAGCGAAGCCACAGGTTTGCGCGGCAAAGTGCTTCAAAATCACCGTCAAAAAATATTTTTCCGTTGTCTGTAAAGGTATCTTCGTAGCTTAGGTATTTTATTTCTCGTGCCACAACAGATTCAACACCTGAGGTTGCAGTAGCATATAATCGTATTTTTTTCATATTTCTCCTTATAAACTAAATTAAGTGGTCCTTCGACTCTATAGACGAATGTGCTGCAATTTTTTTCAGTGAGGGCATACACTCCCACTGAAAGCTGAATTACTTACAAAGCTATTCTCGAAATAGCGAGCCCCCGATAAACTCACGCAAAATTGAATTAGCCGGCACCTGATCCGATGGCGCAGGAATAAAATAGCTTAAAAACTCAATAAGTCTGCGTGCCTCTGCATATTGTGGTATATCACTGGTTATATCATTTAATAACGCTATGGCCAACGGTTTTAACATTAAAAGCTCATAAACCAGAGATGAGTTAAACATTGCATCGGCCTCTTCCTGGAATGGAAAAATGTTTTTCTCTTCTCCCTTTCGTACACTTGACCACATTTCAATAGTTTTTGGTGCCGACGTACCTCTGTATCTATGATCCCTGACCATACGCCTGATAAGCCTCAGATCGGTAGTCGGAATTCTGTTATGCATATCAATACGCATCGATGTAATAGCGCTAATATATATATTGAATTTATTTTCGCTTTTTACTTCACTGGTGAGTCTCGGGTTTAAGCAATGAATTCCTTCGATGACCAATACATCACCTTCAGACATTTTTAGCTTTCTTCCACTGTATTCCCGTTTTCCTGTTTTGAAATTATAAGTTGGAATTTCTACCTCGCCGCCTGATATAAGTGTATTTAAATCTCTGTTAAAAATCGGTAGGTCAACTGTCTCCAAGGCTTCATAATCGGGCTTTCCGTCTTCGTCAACAGGAGTATTTACCTTTTCTACAAAATAATCGTCTACCGATATATTTAGAGGTTTTAATCCGTTAACCCGAAGCTGGATTGATAATCTCTGGGCAAAAGTAGTCTTCCCTGAGGACGAAGGGCCCGCAATCATAATAACTTTTTTTTGAGGCTGTTGATGCTTAATCAAATCAGCAATCATAGCAATTTTTTTCTCATGCAAAGCTTCCGCAATAAGAACCAGCTCTTTAAGAGCTCCATTCTCTATAACATCATTAAGCTTTCCTACATCCTCCACGCCAAGTATGTTAATCCATTCTCCGTACTCAGTAAAAATATTAAAAAGCTTTCTTGGTATTGGAATATTGGGTAATTCAACAGGATTATTCTTCTTAGGCAAAACCAAGACTATACCACCATTATCAGCCTCTAGTGAAAAAAGTTTAAGATATCCGGAACTAGGCACCATATAACCATAGAAATAATCCTCCATATCATCAAATATATAAAGCGACACATAGTCTTTCTCACGGTTTTCTATTGCTCTGTACCGATCTTCACGGCCATTTTTTAAGAAGATTTTTCTGGCATCTTCAATGGATACAACCACCTTAGTAAATGGTATATCCATTTCGACCAACTCTCGCATCCGTTTTTCAATTCTAACAGAATCTTCTTTGGTAACATGATAATCCAGAATCTCGAAAAAAACGCCTCTACTTACTGAATGGCGAATCTGTACCTCAAATTCAGGAAATAAGTCATGTATTGCTTTAATTAAAAGAAATTTTAAGCTTCGCTCATATATTCTTATACCATCTTCACTTGTTAAATCTACAAAATTGATATTGCAATCATTTTCTATTCGATATGTTAGCTCTCTTATTTCATTATTAATCAAAACAGCAACAATAATAGAATCCTTTTTGCCCTTTTGCCCCTTGATAAGGTCCTCTATTCTCGTCCCCTTTTTAGCCTTTATCTCATTCCCATTTAGTCTTATGCATAATTCATTTTCAGCCATTGAAGCAAATTACCTCCTTAAAATTCCAGATAGTTTCATTATCCTATATTTACCCACATTCATCAAGTTTATGGCTTTTTATAGCATAGTCGATACGAAAAATGCCGCATTCCTTACTATCAGCTTTATTAATAAGGTCTGCTCAGAGTATACTGCTTACTTTTTAATCCTTTTATTTCCTCACAAGTTTTTACGCTTGTACATATTATATAAAAGAAACAAGCATGGAGGCATCAATATAATGGATAATCTCAACATAGCAACAGTATATACGGGAAATAATTGTACCGGTGAAACGATTATGATACCCGTTATGCCTGTAAGTCCTGAACTTGCGCAAGCTTATGTACCATACCAGCTATATAATAAGATTTTCCCCGCACAAGACGGTTTGAAAAAAGGAACTATCTTCCCTGAACTTGTTAAATAATGGATTTGGAGGTGTTTTTACGTGGATGAACAAACAACCCTTTTAGAGCAAATTATGGCTTATGATTTTGCTCTTTACGACCTACAGCTTTTTCTTAATACACATCCCTCGGATGCAAACGCTCTCCGGGACTATAAAATGGCCTTGGAACAATCTGAAAACATAAGACGTCAATATCAAAACAGATTCGGACCTCTGACCGCCCGGTATCTGCCCAATACAACCTGCTGGCAGTGGATTAACGATCCGTGGCCATGGAACAATAAGGAGGTATAAAAAATGTGGCTTTATGATAAGAAGACCCAATATCCAATTAAAATTACCAAACCTGACCCCAGAATGGCTATTGCCATACTAACTCAATACGGCGGCCCGAATGGCGAGTTAGGTGCAGCTCTACGCTATTTAAGCCAAAGATTCTCAATGCCGACCAAGGAGGCAAGAGCTACATTGAATGATATAGGAACTGAAGAGCTTGCTCACCTTGAAATGATAGGCTCAATGGTTCATCAACTGATGGATAAGGTTCCGCCAAAAGAATTAGAGAGACTTCATGTTGATACGAATTATGTTATCCACGGCAGAGCTGTTTATCCATCAGATTCTAACGGCGTTCCCTTTACGGCAGCCTATATTGAATCAATGGAAGACCCTATCGCAAACCTTAATGAGGACCTCGCGGCAGAACAGAAAGCCCGGGCTACATATGAATATCTGATTAGTATAGCAGAAGATCCCGATGTTATAGATCCACTCCGCTTCTTAAGAGAGCGCGAAGTCGTTCATTATCAACGATTTGGCGAAACCTTGAGAATAGTTCAAGATACTATGGACAGGAAAAAATTCTTCTAGTGTGTATATTATGAGCGCACTGATAACCTCCATATTTTTACCCTTCACGTAGAATAAACCAGATTTAAGCTGGTTTATTCTATTACGTAAGGATCAGAATCAATTGATCCTAGAACTCCAACCAGATATTATGTTCCGAATTCACCGGTAAGCGTTCCGTATTGAAGTATGTGTCCGTCCATAGCCTTCATTACCTGAGACTTTCCTGCATCACTATCCAGCTCAAGCATGGTATCGAGCACAAAAACCTTGAAAACATATGTATGTGATCCAAAAGGCGGCAGAGGGCCTCTGTAATAAT
>CAZPIS010000087.1:7019-7296 GCA_964586745.1 uncultured Ruminiclostridium sp. | reverse complement strand
AATTTGGTTTCTTTAACAAATATTAAAGAACAGGCCATTTCAAAGCTTTATAAGAAAAAGACAACCTCTGATACCGCTCCCGCCGGCAATAAAACTCAAGCAAACATTAAAAGAAATCAATGTATTGCTTCGATTAATAAGATGTTTTTTCAAGGGATTATGGCTCCCAGCTGGTACTCGGCAATAGACAGCTGGTTTTTGGATTATCGTTTTGATGAGGATGTTATGGTGAGCCTGTTTAAATTTTGCTATGATAATAACGCTTTAAATATTAAGT
>CAZPIS010000087.1:0-6975 GCA_964586745.1 uncultured Ruminiclostridium sp. | reverse complement strand
ATTGGGAGCTTGAAAAATATATGGAGGCCTGCGAGAGAACGAGAGAAATAGGCAAAACCATTGCCAAAGCACTTAGATTGGGAAAAAAGCTTACCTCATATGAAGAAAAATACTTGGAAACTTGGCTTATTGAATACAACTATGACATGACTATAATTGATGAAGCCCTTAAACTGACGGTAGGAAAAGCAACACCCTTCAAGTATGCCCATAATATACTTACCAATTGGCATAAGGAGGGCATACAAAGTCTTGAGCAACTTAAGTCGTATCAGGAGGCTTCTTCCTCTGCGCAAAGAAGCAGTGTTCCGGCATCAAATGGAAAAACTTCCCGCAGGGGCAATTTTCAGCAACGTAGCTACGATGATGACTTTTATAATAAGCTCGAAAAACTGTAATCCAACTGAAAGGACAATGTTTAAATGGCTGATACAAGACGCTTTTTAGATAGCGAGTTTGCACTAAAGCGCGACAGAGCTATTTATGAAGCAGAACGGCGGAAACATAACGTTTTCGAAAAAATCCCCGATTTATCCCGGATTGAAACAGAAATTACATTGACAGGTGTGCGTTATGCCCGCTCACTGATAAGTGAATCCACATCGTCACAATCTTACAATGAGTATCTTGAAAAAATGGGTCGTTTAAACATGCAAAAGGAAGCTCTTCTATGTGAGCACAATATACCTGTTGATTACTTAGAGCCTCGCTTTAGCTGCACAATTTGCGAGGATAGAGGTTATATATCTAGGGATGGCGCCTCTGTTCCATGTTCCTGTTATCAAAATCTGTATTTAGAGCAATTATACAAAGTTTCGAATCTTGTAGATGACGGGTGTACAGGTCTTGAATTTTTTAATGAAAATTTATATCCGGTTAATCCCGATAAAAAGAAATATTTTACCGAGATTTCTCCGAGGGTCCAGATTCTTGAAGTAAAAGAGCAATGTCATAATTTCATTGATAATTTTACCGATAAGTCAATTCAAAATCTATATTTTTATGGTCCCACCGGGACAGGAAAGACCTTTATGGCAAAGAGTGTAGGTATTGAAATTCTGAAGGCGGGATTCACGGTCTTATATCTCACCGCTACATCCTTATTTCCGATAATCCAACAGTATCGCCTTAATATAGACAGAGACGGCATATCGAGTGAACAAGCTTATAAAAACCTCATCACCGTTAATCTTCTGATTTTGGATGATCTGGGAACAGAGCCGGGAAGCGATTCCAAATATGCCGAGTTATTGTCCCTTCTTGAGCTAAGAAAGGCTCAGACAAAAAATAATATCGCCAAAACCATAATTGCTTCTAACCTAGGTTATAAAAGACTTTTCAAAGAATATGATGAACGAATAGCATCCCGCATCGTAGGAGAATTTCAGGCTCTTCAGTTCGCAGGTGAAGATATTCGTATTCTCAAAAAAATAAACAAATAATTTTTTTTAATTAAAATTATTGAATATTCTACATTTAAGATATACACTATTTACTAGCTTATATAGTATTTTATAAGGGAGTAGATTTAATGCAACAAAAAACGTCTATCCAAAGAACCAATAAGGTTGTTTTAACAATTAATTTATTGGTAATCATTTTTTCTTTACTCGGATATATACTTGAATATATTCGGGGAGGCAGAACTCTAATTTACCTTGTTATGTTTGCGCTAATTATCTTTATCCCATTTTTTCTATCTCTTTTCTTATACCGAAAAAATCCCGAATCGTTGGGCATTAGATATATTACCTTAGTGGGTTATATCTTCTTTTATACGTTTTCCACTCTTACTTCTACGCATTTAATGACCTATGCATATTTCTTTTGCATAATTCTATCCTATTACTTATACCTTGATCTTAAGCTAATAATAATATCATGCTCGATAGCTTTAGTAATAAACCTTGCAAAAATCGGATATAGTGTTTTTGTCCTAAAATTGAGCTCCGGAGATGTTATCGCCGATTATATGATTCAAATTGGAACAATGATTATTTTTTCTCTCTCCATTGCAATTTCCACCAAACTATCTATTATCTTTAATAATGAGAATTTGTCAAGTATTATGGCAGAACAGAAAAAACAGTCCGAAATACTTGATGATGTTTTGAAAATAGCCGCTGCTATAGAAAAGAACTCGCAGGATGTATACACTATTGTGGAAGAATCTGCAGCAGGCTCGGATATTATTTCAAATGCCGTGAACGAAATAAGCTCCGGTGTTGTACATACTGCCGAAAGCATACAAAATCAATCCATAATGGCTAAAAACATTCACTCCCTAATTGTAAATACTTCCGAGCTTTCAGATAAGATGGAGGCTCTTTCAAACGAATCTTTATGTGCATTGAATGAAGGAATCAATCATGTCCGGGAACTAAGCGAAAAGGCTATGGCCGTAAGCGATAAGAATCAGTATGCATATAGAAAGATGCAGGAATTAACCGAAAAGGCCAATGAGATACAAAGTATCGCCGAAATAATAACCGGCATTTCAGAGCAAACTAATTTGCTTTCATTAAACGCTTCAATAGAGGCCGCTCGCGCCGGAGAAAACGGCCGTGGTTTTGCCGTTGTCGCAGATGAAATACGGAAACTGGCTTTTCAGAGTAAGGAAAGTGCCACCAATATAGCAGAAATACTTGAATCTCTAGGCCAAAAAGCCTCCAAAACATCCGAATCGGTTATAATCTTAAAAGAAATTAACGATCAGCAGACTAACCTGATAGGCAACACCAAAAATGTGTTTGACAGTATTACTGTTAAAATGGATGAGTTTACCAATGATGTTCGATCGGTTACCCAAAAGCTCGGTGAAATTGTAAGCTCTAACAATAAAGTCATAGACAGCATAACCGAAATATCAGCCCTGAGCGAAGAGGCCTCTGCTAATGCGCAAGAAGCCAACGCCATGACTTCAATAAGCAGAGAAAATGCTGATAAGGCAAGAATTCTTACTAAAGAATTAATTGAGAATTCCAATAATTTTAATAAATATTTATAATTTTATTATGTATTAAAATGGAGCCAATTTAATCTGGCTCCATTTTTCGTATAAGTTTAGTATCTATTACTCATTAAATCTACATGGTTAAAATACCTTCCTCAGAGTTAATTATTATCAGAACCTCTTCTTCCGCCCCTGTATTTGCATTAATATATACCAGAAAGTCGCTGTCCTCTACCTTACCGGTAAATTCATAGCACAGTATCTCACTGCCGTAATTGGTTGGAATAACCGCCAGTCCCGAGGATTTGATATTTTCTCCTCGTACAACCTTCTCCCTTGCTTGAGCTTCTGTCAGCTTAGGTGTGCCGAAATTACGTTCTGTGTGATTCATAAAAAACCCGTTTGCCTCAAAGCCTACAATCTCACCATTATCCAATGCTACCTTTACTTTTATAAGATCCGGATAGTAGGTAATATTATTTTCTGTATAAGCGTAATTAATTGTTGCTATGCCTTCATTTTGCATATAGTACGATTGCTTCATATTTTTATAATTTCGATCCTTTAAAAATTTTGCGCTTAACTCCATTGCCTTTTTTATATCAATTGTCTTGCTACCTACTTCTCTGTTATAGAGATACCAGACTACATGCCCTCCTATTACCGAAACATCCGCTTCTGCAATACTGTCTTTTTCCTTTCCCGCTAATTCCATCTTAAAGTTATATGTGTTTATGATTCCGTTGTTATTGTCTGCAAGCTTAGATATGTTTCTTACTACGCCCTTGCCCATAAATTTGTTCAGTTTTTCAATTGCTTGGTTTTCTGTTACTTTATTTCCGGATAAACCCAGGGCTTTTCGATTTTGCATGTGTTCAGAGTACGGACCGTCATAAATCAAAGTCGGCATTTCTTCAAATTCATCATTAATGCCGGTAAATGTTTTTGGCATATTTTCTGAAATCTCTTTCATTTCTTCCTGCTCTTCACCTGCCACATTTTCCCACCTCAGATTACCGTTGGAAAGATCCTGCTGCATATCTAAAAGACCTTTTTCAAGATTTACAGAAAAGCTGTGGAGACTGGCAAGAGTCTTCATCTGCTCATCGCCAATGGAATTTCCGTTGGTATTTTGCTTAACCATTGATTTTGACAGATCAGCCACTTGTGTTAAAAATTTCTCTGTGTTAGACAATACCCCTACCGAAACAGGCAGCTGGCCTAGATTACTTGCTGCACAAAAGGATTCCCGCCAAACATCGCTTAAAGTTGCTGCAGTAAGTTGAGGAGAAGAGGTCATTCGCGCTTTCATAAGCATAATCTCGACATTTTGAATATATCCTACCAACTCGTAAAATGCTTTGTTATATGCGTTATTTAGCTGTTGTCTCAACCTCATGGCCATATTATATTGATATGCCCCGAAAAGAGTTGTTAGCAGAAGTATTAATATAATTAAACTTTTTGTTCTGTTTTTAGCCTTATATCGTTTCAGCGCTTTAAAATTTTCTTCGATTTTTTCGGTAATTTCTTCATCATTATTAATATTGTAGTCGTTTCCCATAACATACCTATACCTTTCCGTAATTACTTTCCGAAATTATGTTTCCCGATTTTAACAATTATTTTTCTAGACCAAATCCATTTACTGGTGGCTGTTGCCGGATTCCAGTAATAGAGGCAGCCATAAGTAGGATCCCATCCGTTTAGCGCATCCTGAGCAGCTTTTACAACAGTTGATTTTGAATCAATAGAAACATTAATCTGACCATCACTTACCGCGGTAAAAGCCCCCGGTTGATAAATGACCCCCGCAACAGAATTTGGGAAACTTGAAGATTTTACTCGATTCAGAATCACCGCGCCAACCGCTACCTGACCCTCATATGGTTCCCCTCTGGCTTCACCGTTTATTGCTCTTGCCAGCAACTGTACCTCGCTGGTTTGATTGGCAGGCGCACCAAAGCTGACTTGACTTGAAAAGGAGCTTAATACTACAACTAATATCGCCAAAATCATTATTAGTAGTCTTTTAACCTTTATACCATTCACCGCTTTCATTATTAATTTGCTTTAATGCTTATTCTTTCAAAATCATGGAGAATTATGCTATAAAAAAAGTACGGCTAAAATATTTGCCGTACTTTCCTTTGGAACAGCGACTATATTTATTTTAACTATTTCAATTAAGCCGGATTCTATTCATAGAATCTCCAAAAACCGAGGCCGCAATTTCATATTCTCTTTCCCTACAAGTAAAAAAGAAAACCTGCCGTTTCATTGAAACTTCTTTTAAAAGCTCGAATGCATTTTTAACACGTTCTTCATCATATTGTGAAAAAGGTTCATCCAAAAATAGCGGCAACAGTTCTCTACCTTTCTCGATAAGAGTTACTGCGGCTAATCGCATACAAAGATAGACCTGATCTATTGTTCCTGAGCTTAAACGGTTTACCGGAATGAGCTCATCGGTTTCCGGTGCTTCAAGATTTATGCTTAACTCATCATTGGTACTGATTTTATGATACCTTCCCCCACTTAGTACACTCATCATTCTGCTCATTTCGTCATTAAGGTATGGAATATAATCTCTTTGCATTTTTAAGGCGGCTTCCTTCAGCACCTGGCTAGCCAAAGCAAGGCTTGAGCCTTTCATTTCAAGCTCTTCTTTTTTTTCTGAATAATAACTTATTTCTTCAATAGTCTTAGATAACTCGCTTTCTGCAGGAGCCTGCTCCAAGCGTGCATTTATTGCTGCAATTTTAATCTCCGCATCCTTTTTTTCGCCTTCGGTGGTTTTAATAATATCGTCCAGCTTGGCAAGGGTCATTTTGTCATTATCCGGTTTTTGTTCATGATTTAGACTATTCACATACTTGTTGAAATCATCGGTGGTAAGAAAGACCTCTCCTGCGAGCATTCCGGCCTCTCTTAGCACAATTTCGTATTTTTCGTTGAGGTTATCCTTGTCGGATAAAAGCATTCGTTTTTCCTCATTTGCCTTTATGTAACTTGCGACGCCATTTTTGATTAACTCAAGAGCCTCAACTCTTTCGGTATCATCACAGTTTATTTTACATTCCTCTGAAAACGTATCCCATATTTCAGTAAACCTGTCCTTTTTCTTTAAAAGGCTTTCAATATGCTCTTTTGAATTTAAAAGCTGCTCAGTATAGCTTTTTTGCAATTCTCTTCCCCTAATCTGGTTTTCCCTATACCGCACATAATCCACCATATCAGTAAACCCGGCCTCTGAAATCACCCTGTTAAGTTCCTCAGCTTCATCATAGGATTTTATGCCTGAAATATTTCGTCTGATAATACTTATGAGCAGCAGGATCATTGTACCCACGCCTATAGTAATTGCAATCCCTAAAAAAAGCGGTTTTGCCTTATAAAAGTAATATGCTGTCATCAATAATGCCGAAAGCAGCCCCGCAGGGACAATAAAAGGCATCCAGTTACGCTTCAGTTTAGTTGACAAATTGCGTTTAAAAGCTTTACCCTGCCTGTCCTTAATCCGCTCCTTGGACTCATTATATTTTTCTATAGCTGCCTGAACATCTTCCACCTTTTTTTCAAATAGTTCATCAGGCTCCAGTGAATCAGATAATTCGTCGCACTTCTCTTGGAACTCGGTTAGCCTGGTTTGCTCCAGTAAAAACGTTTCCTCTACTTGCTTTTCTTCCCGAAGCATAATTGAGATTTCTGAAACAGTATCTGCAGAAATCTTTTCATAGTTTTTCAGCTTTATAATGTTTCTGTTGCTTTCCTTTAAGCTTTCCTCAATTCTGCTTTTCTGGAGAATCAGATTCTCCATCTCCTTTTGTAATGATAATAATCCGGAGGCTATCATAGCCTCTTTTTTAATACCTAATTGATTAAGCTTCTTATTGAGCTCTTTTAATATGCTCTTTTGCTCACGGAGTGCCAGAACAGTTGCCATTAAGCTATCATTTTTCTTTTCAATATCAGACTTTTGTTGTTCCAACTCGGAAATGATACTATTTATCTTATTTAAA
>CAZPIS010000086.1:0-7307 GCA_964586745.1 uncultured Ruminiclostridium sp. | reverse complement strand
TACTGAAGAAATACCTAAACGATCTATAGGATTTTGTTTCTTAAAAAGTGTATCTCTTTCGACTGCCGCTAAGAAGCTCATGGAAATAACACAAGAAAAAAGTGGCTGACTAAAAATTTAGAATGTGTGATTATTTTTTCTTATACCATAAGCTCAGGCATAGCAATTTATTGCTATGTGCCGTCATAGACGGCATGGCCTGCCTAGCAGGCCAACCTGCTTAATGATTCAATGCTCTCGGGTACCCGTTCAAAATCTTTGATTTTGGTAACGGGTGAGGTTATTATACCATAAGTTCAGGCATAGCAATTTATTGATGTGTGCCGTTGACCGTAATAAAACAAAACCTCCCAAAAAGAATATCTCTTCGAGAGGCTTTAGTATAAAATTACTACGCTTACTCTTCTACCGTATGGGCCTCAATGCTGCTTAAAAAGGCTTTATCATATTCGGCCTTTACCTTGCCCTCTATTTCTTTAGAAACCTCAGGGTTTTCTTTTAAATACTTCTTTACGTTTTCACGGCCCTGCCCAATCCTCTGATCTCCATAAGAGAACCATGCGCCGCTCTTTTTTATAATATCCAACGTAACGCCTATATCAAGAACGCAACCTTCCTGTGATATTCCCTGCCCGTATATAATATCAAATTCAGCTTCCTTAAACGGAGGAGCCACTTTATTCTTAACAATTTTTACCTTGGTTCTGTTACCTACAGCTTCTCCACCCTCCTTAAGGGTTTCAACACGCCTTACATCCAACCTCACAGATGAATAGAACTTGAGTGCACGGCCTCCGGGTGTTACCTCGGGATTTCCGAACATAACTCCGACTTTTTCACGCAATTGATTAATAAAAATTGCTACCGTTTTGGATTTACTTATAATTCCCGACAGTTTCCTCATGGCTTGGGACATCAATCTGGCCTGAAGCGCCATATGTGAATCTCCCATTTCTCCGTCAATCTCGGCCTTTGGTACAAGAGCGGCCACTGAGTCTACAACTATAACATCAATAGCTCCGCTTCTTACAAGAGCCTCTGCAATCTCCAAAGCCTGCTCTCCCGTATCAGGCTGAGATACTATTAAATTATCAATATCAACGCCCAGCTTCTTTGCATAAACCGGGTCCAGCGCGTGCTCGGCATCAATAAATGCTGCTTCGCCTCCGGCTTTTTGAGCTTCGGCAACAATATGAAGGGCAACTGTAGTCTTACCGGATGATTCAGGCCCAAATATCTCTATAATTCTTCCCCTGGGCATACCACCCACACCCAATGCAATATCAAGGGTAAGAGCTCCGGTGGATATTGAGTCAGTATTAACATGGGGGACCTCGCCCAGCTTCATTACCGCACCCTTACCAAACTGCTTTTCTATCTGGCTCATGACCAGTTCCAATGCTTTTTTCTTTTCTTCCATAATGCGCCTTGCGGCTAGCCCTCCTTTACCGAACATTTGTTCTTATTATATGCCAAACTCATTTACATGTCAAGCATTATTTTTGTTATTTTATAGAAAATTTTCTAGAATCTCTTAGTAGGTTTTTTGTTATCCCTTATCACGCTTTATTCGCGATAATAACAGATTATTGATATAAGTTATTTCCGGGGTTTTCATCTTCAAGAGAATGAGCCAATAAATCCCCAAGCCACCGACAGCCGGAACGCAAAGAGCCAGAATCTGACTCAGCTTTGAACTTACGTCAGGACGCACCAGTATTTTAAACACATAAACCACAATACCGGCAGGAATGGCTGATATAAAAGACTTTACAATATAACTGAAGTTATCGGTTATTATATCTATTCCGGTCTTTTTTCTGAAGGTCAGAAGATAAACCATCATAGTAAAGAATGCACTGACAGAATATGCCAGAGCAGTACCCGCAACGCCTAACCCAGTATAATTTCTGAAAACAGCATTTAATAAATATAAAATTATAATGCCTAATATCCCTCCATACAATGGAGTTTTACTATTATGTATGGCATAAAAAGCACGGGTCATCATGGCTATAGTAGAAGAGAATACGAGGGTTGCCGAATAACCCAAAAGGCATAGGCCTCCGTAAAAAACGTCATATTCGGAGCCTGAATCTCCCCATTTAAAAAGCACTCTCATGATATCATCACTTAAAATCATCATAATGACAGATGTTATCAAGGACAAAAGGAAAACCGTTTTAAGGCCATTATAAAGAACCTTCTTAAACTCATCAGGTTTCTCGTTGGCGTATTTTTCCGATAATGTCGGAAGAAGCGCAATTCCTATGCTCTGGGCAAATATTCCCAAAGGTAACTGCCAGGTACGGTTTGCGTTGGTCAGAAGAGTTACCATACCTGATTCATAAAAAGTTGCATAGCTTCTTGATATAATAACATTTACCTCAATAATGGTAGAGGAGATAAGGGATGGAATGGCCTGATTTATGAGCTTACTGAAAGCATTACTTCTGAAAAAAAGTTTCGGTCTGTAATAGATGAAATGCTTTAATGCACCTGAGAACTGAATAGCAAAGAACACAGCTCCCCCAACAACAACGCCCCATGCCGTTAATTCTGCACTTTTAGCGCCAAAAGCAGCTATACTGATTATTGTGCAGATATTATATATTACCGGTCCGAATGCTGCTACGGCAAACTTCTTATATGAATTAAGGATACCGTTCATCTGACCGGCCATCATCATAAACGGAGCGTTGAGAAGCAATATTCTGGTAAGCTTTATCAATAGCTCCTTATTGCCTGAGGCTCCTTCCTTGTATCCGGAAGCCAGGATTCCAAGAAAACTGTCTGTAAAAACAAAAAAAACAATTTCTAAGATAACCATCAGAATAACTGACAGATTGATAAAGGTACTGATAGCTTTCCAGCCGGTTCTTTCTTTACCTTTTGTCAAGTATGTGGAGAGAATGGGTATAAAAGCTGCAGCTATTGCACCTCCTGCCAGAAGATCATAAACCAGATCGGGCAAGGTGAATGCCAGTATGAATTCGTCTGAATAACCCATGGGCTTCATTTGTGTAGTTATTAGGACACTTCTTAAAAAACCGGTTATTCGGCTTAACAGTGTGGCAAACATCACCATACTCGCCACACCGGTCAGCTTTTTTGACGGCTCTTGTATACTCTCCATTTTAGTCTCCCGTAAGTACATTCATATTTATCAAATTCAGTGGCTTGCCTGCAACGATTTAGCCACTTAGTTCAATTTGCACACCAAAATAGTTTCACTCCACACAAGCAGTGTTACGTCCGCAGCAGTAGCTTGCTACCAATCAGCCTTCGCTTTCAGCTTGGCTTCTTGGAAAAGCCTTGCATAGGACGTACATCTGCTTCTGTTGTCGTTTCACTCCACACAAGCAGTGTTACGTCCGCAGTATTTTCTTTCTAAGCATGTTCAATGCATTTAAACATGCCATATGCCTTACCCTGTCCCTGTCTCCGTTCAACTTAAGCTCTATTGCATCCACCTCGTCATCCAGACTGATGGCTATACATACACTACCAACAGGCTTTTCCGGCGTACCTCCGTCCGGGCCCGCAATACCTGTAATAGAAATCCCTGCCCGGGTACCGGTCTTATTGACCAGACATTTAACCATCTCTTTTGCCGTTTCTATGCTCACAGCACCATAGGTACTGATGACATCAGGTGAAACTCCCAGAACATCAATTTTAGATTGATTTGAATATGTTATAAATCCATTCTCAAATACCTTTGAAATTCCCGGAATATTTACCAGCCTAGATGCCAGCATACCACCTGTACAAGACTCTACGGTGGAAATGCTTATATTGTTTTCAATCAGAAGCTGTGCCAGCGTTTGCTCAAGAGTTTCACCATCCAACGCATACAGATTAGAGCCTAATCGCTTTTTAATCTCTTCAATTAAAGGGTTAATAATTTCCATAGCTTCTGCATGGTTTTTACTTCTTGCCGTAACCCTTATTACTACTTCGCCCAGATTAACATATGGAGCAATTGTCGGGTTAGTCTGTGATTCTATTAAGTCCAGTATTTTCATTTCCATCTCGGATTCACCGAGTCCGAAAACCTTCAGCATTCTTGAGCCTATTATCTGACCTGTCTTTTTTTCAAAATATGGATAAATAGTCTCTTCGAACATAGGAATCATCTCTTTGGGAGGGCCGGGAAACATTATAATTGTCTTTCCGTCTTTTTCAATCAGACAACCCGGAGCGGTGCCATTATGGTTAGGAACTATAGTACAGCCTTCAGGAATATCAGATTGCTTTGTGTTATTGTCCGTCATCTTACGGTTTACTCTTTCAAAAAAGCATCTTATATTTTGAAAGGTTTCTTCATGCCTAACAAGTTTCATGCCTAAAATTTCAGCTATTGTTTCCTTGGTAATGTCATCCTTGGTTGGACCAAGACCTCCGGTTGTTATAACTACGTCCGCATGATTCAATGCCGTCAACAAGCATTCCTTAAGGCGGGCAGGGTTATCTCCGACCACACTGTGATAATATACATTTACGCCGACATCATTAAGTCTCTTTGTAAGGTATTGGGCGTTAGTATTCGCTATTTGACCCATTAATAATTCTGTGCCTACTGCAAGTATTTCAGCTACCATAAATGCTTCACTCCAATATTGCCTCTATTTTTGTCCATGTCTCTTCTATCCCCATTCGTTTTAGAGAAGAAAAAACAATAATATTACAATCCTTGTCCAATTCCAATACAGTTCTTATTCTTTCGGTATGCTTCTTATAATCGGATTTGTTTAATTTATCAGCTTTTGTCGCAATAACTACATATTCTCTGCCCGACTCTTTAATATAATTCAGCATAATAATGTCATCGGGAGTCGGATCATGGCGGATGTCAACTAAAAGCAATATCATGTTCAGGTTTTTTCTTGAGTTTAAATATGTTTCTGCAAGCTTTCCCCAGGATTTTTGCTCCTCCCTGGACACCTTTGCATAACCATATCCGGGTAAATCCACTAAGGATATGCTATCATTTATATTATAAAAGTTAATAATTCTTGTCTTACCGGGAGTATTTCCTACTCTCGCAAGAGCTTTCCTGTTAACGAGAGAATTGATAAGTGAGGATTTACCCACATTTGATCGCCCTGCCAATGCAATCTCCGGCCAACCCGTATTCGGATATTGGGCAGGTTCCACCGCTGATATCATGATCTCAGCCTTTTTGATTATCATGTTTTTCTCCATTCTATCCCTGTATTAAAAGTTCACGCGCAAGTTTTTTTGCGGCTTCGGTAGCATGCTCCCCGCTTAGCAATCTTATGATTTCATTCTCTCTGTCTATTCCTTCGAGCTGCTTTACCAGAGTAAGTGTACGTCCGCCCTTTTCTTCTTTTTCAATAAGGTAATGAGTATTGGCCTGACTTGCGATTTGTGCATGATGAGTGATACAAATCACTTGATGGCTTTTCGCCACTGTCTTAAGCTTTTCGCCAAGCTTTGATGCGGCTTTTCCGCTTACACCGGTATCAATTTCATCAAAAACCAGCGTGGGTATGGCATCAATATCAGCCAAAATTGTCTTTATTGCAAGCATGACCCGTGACATTTCACCACCTGATACAATCTTTGATAAAGGCTTCAGAGGTTCTCCCATATTGGGGGAAAATAAAAATTCAATTTTATCGGTACCATTTTCATTAAAGCCTTCATTCGGGCAGGAAATAATAGAAACCTCAAATTGAGTCTTGGGCATTTCAAGGTCAGTAAGCTCTTTCAAAATACCGGTTTCCAACTTATGGGCTGCTTTCCTTCTCAGCTTATTCATAATTTCACAGCGTTTATGTAGGCTTTCCTCAGCAGAGTCTATCTCATTTCTTATTTTTAGAATAAGCTCTTCGCTTCGCTCAATTTCATCCAGCCGCTCTTTTGAATCATTCAGGTGCTTTAAAACTTCCTCAATGGTCTGTCCGTATTTACGTTTCAAGCCTTGAATCAAGCTTATTCGCTCCTCAACATTCTTATGAACCTTCGGATCATATTCGGTGCTGTCTCTAATCTCACGTATCTCACGGGAAATATCAGTCAACCTTTCATCAATAGCTTCAAGGGCAATGCTAATATTCATATATTCGGGGTTAAGGTCCCCAACTTTTTTGATAGCTTCTAGAGAAAAGCCTATTTTATCAAGGGCGTTTTCATTCTCGCTGTCTTCTCCGCGAATATATTGATAAGCATTGGAAAAAGCAGATATTATATCTTCGGAGTGAGCAAATATTCTACTCTTGGCTTCAAGCTCAATATCCTCGCCCTTATATAAACGTGCGGCTTCAATCTCTCCTATTTGGAATCTTAATATGTCCAGTGTGCGTTCCCGCTCCATATCAACTCCGGCAAGAGCTCTGAGCTTAGCCTTTAGAGTATTCAGTTCCTGAAGTGAAGCTCGGTATTCCGCCTTTTCTGCGACAAGCTCCTCGCCGGCAAATGAATCCAAAAGTTCGATGTGCATTTCGCTTCGCAGCAAGGACTGATTATCATGCTGTCCATGGATGTCAACCAGCCTTTCTCCGAGTTCCTTAAGCATTCCGACGGTCACCATTGTACCATTAACACGGCAAACATTCTTCCCTGATTCGGTGAAAGTCCGCGAAATCAGTATACTTCTGTCATCCTGAGGCTCTATACCCATAGACTCTAAAAGCTCATTGAATTTGTTATCGTTTACCGAACTATAGGAAAAAAGCCCTTGAACAGATGCCTTGTCGGCACCCGAACGAATAAGTTCCCTTGAAATCCGCGACCCTAAAAGAGCATTAAGCGAGTCAATAATGATGGATTTTCCCGCTCCTGTTTCACCGGTTAGTACAATGAATCCTTTAAACAAAGGTATATTCAACTTTTCTATTATAGCGACATTTTCAACTTCAAGTTGGATTAGCATCTTATTTAAGACACTCCTCTCACCATGCGAGTCAATTTATCCATAAGATCCTCTGCAATCTTTTCTGCCCGGCATACCACCATTATAGTATCATCACCGGCAATTGTCCCAACAATATCATTCCAGCCCAAGGCGTCTATTGTCGCGGCTACAGCTTGTGCCATGCCCGGAAGGGTTTTAATGATAAGTATATTATTTGCATAGTCACAGGATACATATGCCTCCTTGATAATGATTAACAACCTGTCATTCATATTTCCGGTATCAGAGTTCATTGCCGAGTAACGATACCTTCCATCAGCCGAGAGTACCTTTACAAGCCTTAGCTCCTTAATGTCTCTGGATATTGTTGCCTGAGTCACATCCATGCCCGATGTTCTTAATTTTTCAGCTAAATCATCCTGTG
>CAZPIS010000085.1:5310-7436 GCA_964586745.1 uncultured Ruminiclostridium sp. | reverse complement strand
AAGGTTGGTTGTGTAGCCGGGGCCTACTTAAAGAATGCCGCTGAGGTAGATCAGACATCAGCCGGTAAAACTAATGTTCCTGCTCCTGCCAAACCTTCGGCACCGGCCGCCACTCCTTCAGCCACACCTGCGCCTTCGGGTGATCAACAGGGTGGTGAGCTTTCCCAAGATGAAAAAAAGCTTCTTGATTTAATTAACGCAGAGAGAGCAAAGAGTAATCTAAGTCCTCTTATTGCCGATCCTGAGCTAATGAAGGTAGCCAGAATCAAGGCCAATGATATGACTAAGAACAATTATTTTTCCCACTATTCACCCACCTACGGTTCCCCCTTTGATATGATGAGACAGTTTGGAATCACATTTAAAGCAGCGGCCGAAAATATCGCCGGAAATTCAACAGTTGAAGGTGCGGTAAGTTCATGGATGAAGTCAGAAGGACATCGTAACAACATCATGAACAGCAATTACAATTATACCGGTATCGGCATATCAAAAAGCAATAAGTATGGCTATGTTTTTGCTCAGATGTTTATAAGGAAATAATCAGGTTGTCAAAAAATGTTTTTTTGAGATGTTGTATTATGAAAAACTAAGCGATATACGCTGACTAAAGGAGTCAGTTGTATTACGGTAAGACAGAAGAGGCACGGGATGCCAAAATATCCCGTGTCTTATTAGTATATCCACATATGTTCATAACATCGGGATAAGTCTGTGGATAAGTTAAATGATTCAAAGCGGTTTATTCTGGGTAACATTGAAATATATATTATAGAAACATACACGAGAGGGGTTGTTCATATGAAATATACCATTAAAGGTAAACAAACAGGTGTTACGAATGCTATGCAGGAGAAAGCTATTAAAAAGATAGGCAAGTTTGAAAGGTTTTTTAAGCCGGATTCAGAAGCCGTACTCTCCTTCAAGGTTGAAAAAGATAGGTATACATTTGAAACAGCAATATATTCGGGAGGCACAATAATACGTGCGGAAGAATGCAGCAACGATATGTATGGTTCCATGGATATGGTAGTTGAGAAATTAGAAAGACAGATTAGAAAGCACAAAACAAAGCTGGGTAAAAAAATACACCAGGATGAAATGGTTCCGGAGAATTTTATTATACATGAAAAAATAGAAGAGGATGACAGCTACGATGTTGTAAGAACCAAGCGTTTTCCGTTAAAACCCATGGATGTTGAAGAGGCAATACTGCAGATGAACCTTCTTGCACACAGCTTTTTTGTTTTCATAAATTCTGATACAGAAACCGTTAATGTGGTTTATAGACGTAAGGATGGAAAATACGGGCTTATTGAGCCTGAATTCTAGTATATTATTAAGCTTTGGGTGCAAGAAATTATACTCTTGTACCCAAAGTTTACTTTAAAGAAAATTTTTATTAAATTAAATTTTTTGTTTTGAGATGGTAGATATATGGGTACAAGTATAAGTAATAAAGTAACTATTGAATTAACGAATCTTGTTCCTCCTTTTATATATATGTATTTAATCAGTTCATTTAATATGAACTGGGGGCACGAGTTTAGCAATTATTTTATAAATAAATAGACGGTGCCTTTTTTTTTGAAAAGATTTTAGTACCGAATAGATTGGAAGGGATTTAACATGCTTATAAGGGATTGTGCCGGAGGCGTTATTTTTCATAATGATACTGTTTTTTTAATATTAAACGAGAAGAATGAATGGGTTATGCCAAAGGGATTAATAATAAACGGAGAGAATCCCCAAGATGCAGCTATCAGAAGGGTGTCTGAGGAAACCTCCATTAGCGGAAGCATTGTTGAACAAGCAGGCAGAACATATTATGAGTTTTATTCAGTCACAAGACAAAAGCCGGTTTGTAACCGTATTGTATGGTATATAATGCAGACAGATGATAACAGTTTCAAGATTTCAGAGTCTGATAAATACTCAGAAGGTGGTTTTTTTGATATTCCCACTGCGCTTGATAAGATAACATACAGTCAGGATAAATCGTTGGTCATGCAGTCCTATAAAAAGCTTTGTGATAAATTAGGGAAAAAACCTTTGTCTGATTAATACGCTGATTAACTTACAAGAAAAAAGAACGATAGTTGAATAGTCAATAGGAATTCTGTTAA
>CAZPIS010000085.1:0-5300 GCA_964586745.1 uncultured Ruminiclostridium sp. | reverse complement strand
TCATCCTTTTTTCAAGACGGAGAGAATAATTTGAAGAGTTATAAAACAATATTTAAAGAGGGATATTATCTTTTTGAAGAAAAGCGGTCAAGATTTATTGCCCGAGCAAAACCGGTAATAACCGAGCACGAAGCTTTGGAATATATTCAGGTATTGAAAACCAATTGTTGGGATGCGAGTCATAATTGTTACGCCTATTCTATTGATTCGGATGCTCTTTACCAGCGGTACAGTGATGATGGTGAGCCTCAGGGAACGGCAGGGTTACCCATGCTGGATATTATCAGAAAGAAAGGCCTGCAAAATGTTGTTGTAGTTGTTACTCGTTATTTTGGTGGGATCTTACTTGGGGCAGGCGGATTGGTGCGTGCATATGGTAAGGCTTGCGCAGGTGGATTGGAGGATGCAGGGGAGATTTTTGTAAAGCCTTGCTTTAAATTCAATATACCGATAGAATATCATCTGTCCGGAAAAATACAAAGTATGTTTTTGAATGAAGGATTTGTGATTGCAAATACCGAGTACACACACGAAGTAACTTATACTATTTATTCTCCAGCAGAAAAGAAGGATCTGCTTGTGAACAAAATCCGGGAAATAACCGGCGGTGTATTTCGCATGGAAGAGGCCGGTACAGAAAATATTTATATAGATAACAAAGGAAATGTTTTAGAAGATAAAAATAAGGAAAAAAAAGATTAAGAGGGTGTTATTATGTCAGGTCATTCGAAATGGTCAAATATCAAGCGCAAGAAGGAAAAAACAGATTCTCAGAAGGGGAAAATGTTTACAAAGCTTGGGCGTGAGATAGCAATAATAGTAAGAAGCGGAGGCGCCGATCCTTCATCAAATGCGAGGCTCAAAGATGTTATAGCCAAAGCAAAGGCAAACAATATGCCTAATGACTCTATCCAAAGAAGTATAAAAAAGGCAGCGGGTGAGGGAGATGGCTCCGGCTACGAGCTGATAAACTATGAGGGATACGGACCAAATGGTGTAGCCGTAATAGTTGAGGCATATACCGATAACAGGAACAGAACGGCCGGTGATGTACGGCATCTTTTTGATAAATTTGGCGGCAATATGGGAACTACGGGCTGTGTATCATTTATGTTCGAGTCAAAAGGCCAGATTATTATAGAAAAAGATTCCGGCTCAGTTGAGGATGAGATGATGATATTAGCATTGGAAGCGGGAGCCGAAGATTTTATGGCCGAAGATGAATATTTTGAAATACTCACTGCCCCCAATGATTTTTCCAAGGTTTGCGAAGAGTTGGAAAAGGCCGGACTGGAATTTGTATCGGCAGAGATAACGATGATACCTGCGACTTATACTGAGCTAACGGATCCTGAGTCCGTTGAAAAAATGGAAAAACTCATTGAACGCCTTGAGGATCAAGATGATGTGCAAAACATATGGCATAACTGGAGCCAGGATTAACAGGAGGGGTTTATGGGACAAGAAAAAAAAGAATTAAGTGCTGTAGAGATACAAAAAATATTACCTCACAGATATCCCATGTTATTATTAGATAAGCTTATTCTTCTACCTCGTGAAGGAGCTACCCAAATTGAGCCCGGTATGAAAGTCGCAGGCATTAAATGTGTAACTTTTAATGAGCCTTATTTTAGCGGTCATTTTCCCGGCAGTCCAATTATGCCTGGAGTTCTTATTGTTGAAGCACTGGCACAATGCGCCTGCGCCGGAGGGCTAATTTTGGAAGAAAACAAGGGTAAGTTGGGGCTTTTTACCGGAATAGAAAGAATGAAGATCAGACGGCAGGTTGTACCCGGTGATGTTCTCTTGCTTGAGGCTGAATTCTTGGCTTATCGAAGGGATATGGGAAAAGTTGAGGTTAGAGCCAGTGTAGAAGGTGCGGTTGCAGCCGAAGGCATTATCAGGTTTGCTTTGATAAAAAACGAAGAATAAGGGAGAGTAAAACTGTGAAATGGATATATTTGCAATATCTGATTTGCATCTTTCCTTTGGCACCGATAAGCCCATGGATATTTTCGGGTGGGGGAACCATGCAGAACGCATAAGAGAAAATTGGTTTAACAGTATTAAAAATGAAGATTACATTCTGATTCCGGGTGATATATCCTGGGGAATCAATCTTGATGAAGCCGATCCGGACTTTGCTTTTATTGAATCATTACCCGGAAAAAAGATTATTTCAAAAGGTAATCATGATTATTGGTGGAGTACACGCAAGAAATTTGACAATTACTGCGAAGAAAAAGGATATAAAACCATAAGTATTCTGCACAACAATTCGCTTACCGCTGATGATTGGGTTATATGTGGGACGAGAGGTTGGAAATCATTAGATGACGAGGATTTCAGCAAAGAAGACGAAAAAATTTACTACCGTGAGTTGGAAAGACTTAAAATATCATTAGGAGAAGGGAAAAAATCCGGGAAAGAGTTGATTTCAATGCTTCACTACCCTCCGTTTGATTCACGGCACAGGCCTAATGATTTCGCTGAATTGTTGAAGCAATATGATGTTAAAATATGCGTTTATGGCCATATCCATGGAAAATCCGATGAAGGTTGGAAGAATCAAAAAATTGACGGAATTCGGTATCACTTAATATCAGCTAATATTATAGGTTTTAATCCGATAAAACTCAGGTTGGAAACAAATGTTGACTGTGATATAATCAAATAGTTTATGATATAATATGTAACATATTTTAGGAGGACATACAGATGAGTGTGAAAATTGAAAAGGTTGAGAAAAACCAGATGAAATTAGAAATCGAAGTAGAAGCTAAAGCGTTTGATGAATGTATGGACAAAGCTTTTAATAAAAATAAATCACGTTTTAATATTCCCGGTTTCAGAAAAGGTAAGGCTCCAAGAAGTATGGTCGAGAGATACTATGGCGAGCAGGTGCTTTATGAGGATGCTATTAATTATGCTTGTGCTGATGCTTATGACAACGCCATAGACGAAAATGATTTGCATCCGGTTGCTAAACCTGAAATTGATATAGTTCAAATCGGAAACGGTCAGAATTTTATTTTTACTGCTTCTGTAACTGTTAAACCCGAGGTTGAGCTAGGCGAATACAAGGGATTGTCGGTTAAAAAGGATGAAGCCGTTGTTACTGAAGAAAATATTGAAGAAGAGCTTAAGAAAATCGTGGAAAGAAATTCTAAACTCATAAATATTGAAGATCGTCCCGTTGAGAACGGTGATACTCTGAATATAGATTTTGAAGGTAGTGTTGACGGCGTTCCATTTAAGGGTGGAGACGCGAAGGGATATACTCTTGTAATAGGTTCCGGTTCATTCATTCCGGGCTTTGAAGATCAGCTTATCGGAGCTAATATTAATGATGAAGTGGAAGTTAATGTGACCTTTCCAGAGGATTATCACAGCGAGGATTTAAAGGGTAAGACCGCAGTTTTCAAAGTTAAGGTTAACGAGATTAAACTAAAACAGCTTCCGGAAATAAATGATGAATTTGCATCAGATGTAAGTGAATTTGAGACTCTTGATGAGTATAAAGCTGATATTAGGGTTAAACTGACCGAGCAGGCACAAACCGCTGCTGACAGAAAATATGAAGATGAGATTATTAAGAAAGCAGTTGATAACGCTGTTTGTGATATACCCGAGGTTATGGTTGAAAGTCGTCTGGATGATATGATGCGTCAGTTGGATATGCAGCTTCGTTATCAGGGCATGAATCTTGAAGGATATCTTCAAATGATGGGAATGGATATGAGCAAAGTCAGAGCTGATTATCATGATAACGCTTTGGAAGATGTCAAAACCCAGCTGGTTTTGGAGAAGATTTCTGAACTTGAGAACATCATAGCTTCACCTGAAGAATACGATGCTGAGTTGGAAGAAATGGCAAAACGATATAACCAGTCAGTTGAAGAAATGAAGAAACATTTACAAGATGACGATATAGAATATATTAAGAGTTCTATTGAACGGAAGAAAACAGTAGCCATGCTGGTTGAAAACGCAATGGAATAAGATTTCTTTGCGCGGGTCACGGAATTTTTCGGTATGCATAATCATACAGAAAACATTGATGACGGGCAAAGCCCTATTAAAGGAGGTTTTTTTATGTCTTTAGTTCCTATAGTTATTGAACAGAGTAGCAGGGGGGAACGCTCCTATGATATTTATTCAAGACTTTTAAAGGATAGAATTATAGTTTTGAGCGATGAAGTAAATGATGTTACTGCAAGTCTTGTAGTTGCACAGATGCTGTTTTTGGAAGCTGAAGATCCTGATAAGGACATTCAGCTATACATAAATAGCCCGGGAGGATCCATTACATCCGGAATGGCTATTTATGATACAATGCAATATGTCAAATGTGATGTTTCAACAATTTGCATCGGAATGGCCGCCAGCATGGGAGCTTTTCTTCTGGCAGCAGGTGCGAAAGGGAAACGTTTTTCGCTTCCAAACAGTACCGTCATGATCCATCAACCACTTGGCGGTGCTAAGGGTCAGGCTACTGATATTAAAATCCATGCTGAGTGGATTATAAGAATGAAGCAGCATCTCAACGAAATATTAAGTGAAAGAACGGGGCAACCACTTTCTAAGGTTGAGATCGACGTTGAAAGAGATTATTTTATGAGTGCAAATGAAGCTAAAGAATATGGCTTGATTGATCAAGTAATGGAGCGAAGAGTAACGGGGTGAGAAAATGGCGCGTTATGATGACAAGAAACAGGTAAAGTGCTCTTTTTGTGGGAAGACACAGGAACAGGTAAACAGGATTGTTGCCGGTCCCGGTGTATATATTTGCAATGAATGTATCGAGCTATGTTCCGAGATTATTGAAGAAGAGTTTGAGGATGCTCAAGTTGAGCAACCCCTTGATGAAATACCAAAACCCAAAGAAATAAAAAGAATTCTTGATGAATATGTAATTGGACAGGATAAGGCAAAGCGATCCCTTTCAGTGGCTGTTTACAACCATTATAAGCGTATTCGCAACCAAGGAACGCGGCTGGATTTAGAGCTTCAGAAGAGTAATATCCTTCTTATGGGGCCTACCGGATGCGGTAAAACTTATTTGGCGCAGACTTTAGCTAAGATATTAAACGTACCATTTGCTATTGCTGATGCTACTTCCTTAACCGAGGCAGGCTATGTAGGCGAGGATGTTGAGAATATTCTTCTAAAGCTGATTCAGGCGGCTGATTATGATATTGAGCGTGCTGAAAAGGGAATTATTTATATTGATGAGGTTGATAAAATTTCGCGAAAATCAGAGAATCCTTCAATTACTCGTGATGTAAGCGGTGAAGGTG
>CAZPIS010000084.1:5390-7454 GCA_964586745.1 uncultured Ruminiclostridium sp. | reverse complement strand
GCATAAGCGTCAGGATTCAAAAATGATAATATTCTATTTAGCTGAAGAGGATTAAAAACCTTTTCAAGAACACTGAACCATAAAATGGGCAAAGATATAAGCCCTGCTCCCAGCGCTATCAGAATAATACGATATTTAATTCCGAATATAAATATCATACATAGCAGCATAAAAACATACACTACCGATGTACCAAAGTCAGGCTGCATCATCACTAACCCTATCAAGCCGGCTGATGTAAGCCCAAGCCACAGATAGTTCAAATCGCCGTTTCCCTGTTTTATCTTTTCGAGAAAACCTGCTGCGACAATAGTTAAAGTTATTTTTCCTAGCTCCGAAGGTTGAACTGAAGCCGGGCCGAGGTCTATCCAGCCTCGGGTTCCGGTTTCCTCCCTTCCTTTACCGATTATCAGAACCAAAACAAGCAAAAATACGGTTCCAATATATGCAATAATGCTTAAGAATCTAAAATCCTTATAATCCAGCATCATAATTAGCGCCATACATCCTATTCCGATAATTGACGCTATCAGCTGCTTGGAAAAAAGTGACGGCTGATTCAAATGAGTGGAAACGCTCCTTATAGCAAATAATCCGAGCGTGTTAAGTATCAAAACCGTCCCTATCATTATCCAGTCAATATTTTTAATCAAAGGATAATTCTTATTTTTTTCTATTGATACCATTTACTTTTCCTTATTTCTCGTAGCTTTACATATCCTCTTTAATTCTTAAAATCCAATATATTAAAATCGCTTGTTTTATGGACGATTATTTATATCGGTGCTTATTCTCCTGATATTTTATCATCAGAAGGTCCTTCGGATAACGGTTCTGTTGTCCGGAGAGCTTCCTCTACAGCATCGGCTTGTAGAATGTTATCTTCTTCTGCTGTTTTATCTTCCGAAGGTTTCCCTTCCTCTATAGTCTGTTCCCCATAGCCCTCATCCTTTTTAATCTTCTCGACAATCTCCGAATACTCACTGGGCTCTAAATCTTCATCATCGGATTCAAATTCAATTCGTTGTGACCGTCTTGTAAGATAGATAAGCCAAATAAACGCCCCCACAAATACCAATATTGAAAAAACCTGATTAAACCGAATGTTTCCGATACCTTCTACGTCTACATCAAACTTATCTGTCCTTAGGAATTCCATCATGAATCTTACAAGGCTGTAAAGCATCAGATAAACAGCAAGAACACTGCCTTTCACCTTTTTATTTTTGCGAAGCTTTAAAAGAACCGCAAAAACTACTATGTTAAGCAGGGACTCATATAAAAAGGTTGGATGAACCGGATCATCACCTATGATGCTTCCTGTCATTCCCCACGGAAGCGATGTGACTGTTCCGTACAGCTCTTGATTTGCAAAATTACCCCAACGGCCTATTGCTTGGGCAAGAGGCAGGTATACACAAGCAAAATCCCAAACTTCCAGCATATCGATTTTTTTCTTACGTGCATAAAAGTATACTGAAAGAATAGCTCCTATAATTGCTCCATAGATTGCAAGGCCACCTTCCCATATTCTGATGATTCCTAATAAGTCATTCTTGTAATTATCCCATGTAAAAACTACAAAAAACAGTCTTGCAAAGATAATAGAAACAGGTAACGCAACCAAGAACATATCAATAAGATCGTCCTCTTTCAAGTTAAACTTTTTGCTCTGTCTCATGGCCAGTGTCAATGCCACCATAATGGCAACTGCAATTATTATTCCATACCAATGAATACTGATATTTGTTCCAAACAGGTTTGGAACAGCACTCGGATTAATATCAAGATGAATACCAAGCTTCGGAAATTCAATATAATTCATATCTTATACCTCCAATACTTTGACTCAATATTTCGATCTTTTATATTGTATCATGTATTGGACTCTATGCCGAAATATTTTAAAGCGGATTTATTACCGATAATGCGGTCTGGTTTTCAAATACCTCTTTAAATACACTGTTTGTATAGCTGATATCAATTTGAGAATATGCCTTTCCCACATCAAAATAGCTGGTTTCGTTAAAATAAGAATCCATTATCTCACGAGCAATATTATCC
>CAZPIS010000084.1:0-5380 GCA_964586745.1 uncultured Ruminiclostridium sp. | reverse complement strand
AGTTCAGGCTGCGGAGGAACATGCCTTCCTGAGATTTCTTGATACGGTCAAATACCTTCTGCTCAATACCCTTAGATGTTATCTCTTTAATTGTCTCAGAAATAATACCGGCAGTTTTTTTCGGGTCCGGCGACTGGCCTCCCCAAGCCAAATAGCTGTAGCCCTTGTTCAGAGAAACATCAAATCGAAATGAATCATTTATAAGACGTTCTTCATAAAGCCTGCTATAAAGATCGGAGCTCCTTCCCATTGTATGATATAAAGCTATTCCCAGTGCTATGCGTCGCTTTAACAGCTCAAATCCGGAAACCTGAGCATTATCCTTTACTCCCATATTGAAAAGTGGCATGGAAACAGCAAGTTTTTGCTCCTTATAATCCATGCTAATTTCTTTTGGTTCATCAGGATACTTTTTTTCAACCTTACCATTATCCTTAAAATGTATCATTTCATCTACAATCGAAAAAACATTTTCAGGTTCAAAATCTCCAACTACAACGATAGCCATGTTAGAAGGTGTATAGAAGGTATTATAACAATCATAAAGAAGCTCCTTATTAATTTTTGATATACTTTCTATTGTACCCGCTATTTCAAGCTTAACAGGATGGTTCACATAAAGACAATCCAGTAAATTAAAGAATATCCTCCAATCCGCATTATCCTCATACATCCTTATTTCCTGACCTATAATCCCCTTTTCCTTTTCAACGTTTTCATCTGTCAACCAGGGTTTTTGCACATAATCAAGAAGCATTCTGAAATTTTCCTCAAAAAGATCTGTACATGAAAAATAGTAAACAGTTTGGTTAAAGGAAGTGAACGCATTTGGTGAAGAACCCAGCTTTGTAAATTTGTCAAGCATGTTTCCATCTTCCTGCTCAAAAAGCTTATGCTCAAGGAAATGGGCTATTCCGTCAGGTACATTTATCTCCTTATCATTGCCTTGAACCCTAAAGACATTGTCTATTGACCCATAGTTGGTTCCAAACATTGCTGTCTTTTTGTTATATCCGGCCTTTTTCACAAAAAAAGCTTTAAGACCTGACTGATGTTCATATTCATATATAGTCTCGCCTAATTTATCGAAGATTAAAGTACGGTAGTTCATAAAGCTCCCTCCTCGCTCCTGCTTCCATCCGGTTTTAGGAAATATATGGTATCAAGCTGCACCTTTTGAGCAACTCGGACCACATCGTCCAAAGTAACGGCTTTAAGCTTTTCAATCATGGATTCAAAGTCCTCGCCGCTTTCGGTTAGATGCTGACTCATAAAGAAATCCACAATTGCTCCTTGGCTGTCCTGCATTGTCTTCATACCTGTTTCAAGAGCTTTAAGGGTCGCCTCCATATCTTCTTTTGCGATATCTCCCTTTTTCATTGCATCAACCTGCTCAAGTATAATATCTTCGGCTTTGGCACGGTTTTCAGCTTCTATTCCGCTCATAATAAGCATAAGGCCCTTATATTTTTCAAGTACCGACTGGGCATAATAAGCCAAGCTGGCTTTCTCCCTTACATTGCGGAATAATTTTGAATGAGCATCTCCGCCGAGAATTCCGTTATAAACGACCATTGGATAATAGTCAGCCGACGCAGGCTCAACGAAAGTACGGAACCCCATACAGAGCTTGCCCTGGCTAATATCCATCTTTTCATCAATCTTCCTGACTTCATTAACATCCTTGTAAATACATGTAGAATTAATCTTTTTTATTTCACCCCTGTTCGATGCTAATAAACCATCAATGAAACGCTGAATACTCTTATCATCTACCTCCCCGGATATATATGCATATGCCGGATAGGTTTTTATCATTTCTTCATAAATAGCAAGTGTATTTTGGGGGTCCAGTAAAAGCGCATCTTCTTCGGTACCGTCCTCAGGAATGGAATAAGGCTCATCAGCACACATTTCTTCTATACATCTTGCCAGAGAAAAGCGCATCTTATCATTCACCCTGCTTCGTATATAATCCACCATGTTATCTCTTTCCTGCCTAAATAATGACTTTTTAAAGCCTCTCTCTTCAACAAGGGGATTTTCAAGCATACACATCAGAAGATCGCCGCATTCATCAAAAAGTCTCTCGCCGTTAGTATAACGGTCAGATATATGCGACATATGAAACCCAATAAATTGGAGTTCCCCTTTTTTTGTAACACCTGAGTCAATATCAGCACCATACAGCTCTTCAAGCTTACTCTCCAGCTCCTTAACAGTCGGATAGCTTCCGCAGCCTCTTTTCATTATTAAAGGAATAATAGCATTCTTACCGGCTCTCTCTTTAGACAAATTATCTACAAAAAATAAGTCTGCTCTTGATGTTTTGAATTTATCCGAGTTTATACGGTAAAAAGTAATGCCATTTTTCACAGCCAGTTTTTCGGCTGTTGTTTTTCCCGCATGCGATCCCATAAAACTCCTCCTTAATGTCGTTTGCATGGTATTTTTTCTAAATCCCGATATCTTATACCTTAGCAGTCATAAGAATTAAAGTCTAGGATTTTTCTTCACTTTTTTTATAGTTTATGGTAAGATATAGAAACGTTATGAATTCTTTTTGGGGGTATATTCACAGGTGCTATTTCTTAACTTAGAAAACCAATTGCTTCTCATTTTGGTATTAACTTTTTCGTTTTGGCTTTTTATATGTTCTATCCTTATTAGGATTCAGCCCCTCAAAACAAGGGCTTTTGGAACGGCTTTTATTGTTCCGTTATCTATGACCACCGCTTCGTTTTTAGTATCGGTCTACAATAAATCTGACGCAATATCCTTGTTTGTTTTAGCCCATCTTTTACTTTTGGTTAACTGTACCTTTATCATGCTTATAAATAAAGAATCTGATTCTCTAAAAGTTTTCCAGATTATACCTTATATACTAGTAGGATTAGGATTTTATCTTTCATCAATGACAATTTACTCCAGATTATTCTGGGTTATAAGGTTTTTGATACTGGTTACTCTTGTAATAAACTTGGTTTTGTTGATAAACACGATGTTTCATCAGGAAAAAGATCAGGCAATGGGTTATGCGGGTCTATTTATCATGTCCTTTTCATCAGAATTAATGCTTATGTCGGGATATATCAGCGTAGAGGTCTTAATTTTAATGGCCTTAGGTTATTTTTCCTGTACTGCATACGTATATAAAAACGCTTTAAGTAATTTCTTTAAGGAATATACACAATCCAACGATGCACTCAAAAAGATGAATACATCTATACAAACTGAAGTAATAAAACGTGTCGAGGCAATAGAACGCTCCAACAGAAAGCTATTAGAAAAATCTAAAACAGATAGCATGACCGGTCTTTTGGTCAAATCAGCAGTAATTGAAAAGCTGGATAATTTTTTTGAGCGCGCACCAAAGAGTACACTTTCTTTGCTTATGTTTGATATAGACAGATTCAAAAAGATAAATGACACTATGGGACATCAGATCGGAGATCAATGTATCCGAAACCTTACAAATTATATTCAGACATCATTCAGACAAGATGATATCTTGGGACGATATGGAGGCGATGAGTTTATCGTTCTCTTACCCGACACAGCTGCCGTAAAAGCTTTTCTTATAGCCGACCGTTTCAGAGAGCTAATCCAAAGCAAATCAAATCCCGGCATAACTATTTCAGTGGGAATATCTAATTACCCCAATGATGGAAAAACTGCGCAGGCTCTTATCGAAGCAGCCGACAAAGCACTTTATGCGTCTAAGGAAAAAGGTCGAAACACCGTAACCCTTTACTCAACCCTATAGTAATATATGGGAACTTCAACGTATTAGAAATCAATTAGAACTTCATTAAACTATGCCTCAGGCCCTTGTCTGACATGGTGTACTTTGATATATTCAAAATGTCTTCCAATTTAAAGTTATAAGTTTCCCTTTAGAAGACAGAATATTTTAGGCGGTGTATATATGAGTCGTTCAGAATACTTGATAGTACTGTATGATGCTTTGGATGGCATACCAGACCAGGAAAGGACTGATGCCATAAGTGAGTATCGAGAGTATTTCAAAAACGAAATTGAGAGAGGCCGCACCGAAGAAGAAATCTGTTTATCACTCGGAGACCCTATCACTCTTGCTTATGCTATTAAGCAAAGAAGAGGTTATGGTACTGAAAAGCAAGAAGCATATTATAAAAGGCCCCGCCGCAGATGTGGAGTATTTAAGACTATTGCATCTGTCATTATGGTTATAGTTATCTTTTTTACTGTTCTTGGAGGTACTTTAATGTTTAATATATCAAAGGGTTCCGGCTTTATCTTCGGTATCGGAAAAAAACATGAAATAAACGATATCCGTGAGATTGATCTTGATTCTGCAAAGACTATTATTGTACGGACAGCAAGTGCCAATACCTCAATTTTGCCGTCAGATTACATAAAAATTAAAAGTACCCTTGCGGGAAATGTACGATCCACGAGCCAAGATTATGTTCCGACTTTAGAAATTACTAAATCCGGGGATACTATTATTATTGAAGAAAAGCGTAAGGTTTTTGCAATAATAGGATTCTATTGGGAAAAGGTTAATCTTGATATAAGTATTCCGAAAAGCTTCCACGGTGATATTAAATATGAAGGCAAATCAGGAGACTTTAGTACTTCTGACTTAGATATCAATAGTTTTATATTTAAACTTTCTTCAGGTAATGTTCAACTTGATAATATTACTTTGAAAAATGATATGGATCTGACTTCTACCTCCGGTGATTTAACAATTAAAGGCCTTAAAGCAAGGAGCCTTACCCTTGAATCCACCTCAGGCAACAAGAAGTTTAGCGATGTTAGTATTGAAGATAATATCAACATTAACAGCACATCCGGTGATACAACCTTAAAAGATATTAATTGTAATGAACTTCGAATTGACAGCACTTCAGGCGTTATTAATACAGATGGAACTCAACTGAATCTTATATCTGTAGAATCTAAGTCCGGGGATGTAAATATTGATGATTTAGAAGGCAGCGCTCAATTAGAGGCTACCTCCGGAAATATAAAGGTTTCGGTTAAAGAGGCTAAGGATGAAATATACATCAAAGCTTCCAGCGGAAATATATCGCTTAAAATGCCTTCAAACACTGGCTTTACTCTGGATAGCAAAGTCTCTTCCGGAAACATAAAGTGTGATTTTGACCTGGATGATGAGGATTCAGGGGATCATAAGCTGCGGGGCAGTTACCGAAACGGAAATATCCCTGTCAATATAAACACAACATCAGGCAACATTGATATAGAAAAGCGGTAAAGGTAAGGGTGCAACTAATGATTTAGATTCTTTATATATGTCAGTTTGGGGCGTACGCCGCAGTAGCTTGCTACCAATCAGACTTCGTCTTCTTGGGCAAGCCTTGCATAGGAC
>CAZPIS010000083.1:0-7470 GCA_964586745.1 uncultured Ruminiclostridium sp. | reverse complement strand
CATCTATTTCAGCTTGAGACAACATATCCCCCATGTTAATAATCCTCCTCTCGAATTACATCAGTAACCTTAACTGCCATTTTCTTATTTTTTGCTCCGGGTTTACCATAAAATTTCAACATATCTCCGACAATAACCTCTATCTTACCATCAACATCAGTATTTAGTGACAAAACATCCCCCTGCTGCAGCATTAAAAATTCATGTACAGAAATGCTTGTTCTCCCTAAAACTGCGGAAATAGGAATTTTGCTCTCTTCAATCCTTTGTTCGATAGCGTCTTTACTTGCCTCGGTTGATCCATGTTCTATAAGAGAAAACCATAGTTTAGTAGAAAGTTTGCTCATAACCGGCTCAACTGTCATATGAGGTATGCAAAGATTCAATAATCCTTCCACTTCACCTATTCTTGCAGTAAATGTTATTAAAACAACCATTTCGTTTGGCGACATTAGCTGTGCAAACTGAGCGTTTGTTTCAATTCTGTCCAAGCTTGGCTTAATGGCAGTAACATTTTCCCATGGGTCACGCATCAAACCAAGCATTTGGGAAATAAGCCTCATCAGAATTGCAAGCTCAATTTCGGTAAAACCTCTCATTTTATCCATAGTGAACCCTCTACCGCCTAATATTCTATCTATAAGAGAATAGGCAATGGAGGGGTTAATTTCCAATATTATTGAGCCGGGCATTGGGTTAAAATTAATAATCCCCAATACGGCAGGATTGGCTATCGAGTTGGTGAATTCAGAGTATTGCATGGCTTGAACTGTCTGAACATCTACCTGCACCAAAGTTCTAAGATAACCTGAAAGAAAGTTAGTCAAAAGTCTGGCATAATTCTCATTAATAATTTGTAAGGTTCGCAGATGGTCCTTTGCAAATTTGCTTGGGCGGCGAAAATCATGGTTACGTACCTTCTTCTCGGTGGTTTCCATGCTAAACTCTTTAACATCAAGCTCACCGGTGTTAAGCTGCTGCAACAGCCTGTCTATTTCATTTTGAGAAAGTATATCGCCCACAAGTCCCCCCCCTGTTACTGTTTAATCCATTTATCAAAGACGACATCAATTACAATCATTTCTTCAGAATCTATGCTCACAATACTATTAAAAGCTGTCTTTAAATAAGTCTGCGCTTTCTCCATTGCGTCTTCGGCACTGAGGTCTTCAAAGCTTTTATTTAAGAAATACTTTATTGAAGCCTGTTTGAGCAAACTTAAGTTTTTTTCCATAAGCAATTTGCGTTCTTCAAGTTTTTTATTTTTTTTACCTCCATCATAAATTATGGAGATTGAGGCCATTAGAAAACTATTAGGGTGCGCTTCGGTACTTTTAATATTAAATACCGCCTCATTTTTTCCATCACTGCTTTCATAAAGCTTAAGCTCTGCTTGCTCTTCCTTAGGTACTGCCCGTTCAACTAACGGTTTCTGAGTTTCCTGCGACGCGGGATTCTTGGTATTACCGTTAAATGCAGTAAATATGAATATGACCATTACCGCAAGAGCCAAAGTCAAAACGGCTATAATGGAGAGTAATATAGTATATAATGTCTTCCCCTGCAAAGTACGACACTCCTTTTAACTATAGATTCTATGTCATTTATCGTCATTTATTGTTGAAGTATTAATCGTTCTGTTAAGAATAAAATTATTTTGCTTATAATCTATTACCCTATCTATTATTTCATCAACCTTTTCAGTTACAATATACTTCTTCCCGTTGGTAAGGGTAATGACTGTATCGGGAGTTGATTCAACCGTTTCAATCCAATCGGCGTTTATTACAAATTGGGTATTATTTATTCGTGTTACCTTAATCATAATTTTTTTCCTCCTTTCAATCCAAGCATAAGAGATGAAAAGTAAGAAATCTTACTTTTCATCTCTGCTTAAATTAATTATCGTTTAATATTGGAAAGCTCTTGAAGTATTTCATCCGATGTCGTCATAACACGGCTGTTGGCCTGGAAGCCTCTCTGGGTAATAATCATCTCGGTAAACTGTTTTGCAAGGTCTACATTGGACATTTCCAGAGTACCGGGAATCAGTACACCTGAACCGTCATTGCCGGGTTGAGAAGCCATTTTAAAATCACCAGAGTTTGTGGTCTGAGCAAATTGATTAGAGCCGACCTTTTGAAGACCTGCCGGATTTTCAAAAGTCGCCAATGCTACTTGTCCCAGAGGCTGCTGACGGCCGTTATCGTAAACACCCGTAATAATTCCGTCGCCGCCTATGCTGAAGGTTACTAATGTACCTGGTGCATAACCATCAACACGGGTTGTCTTAACAGATGAGTCATCGGCATACATGGAAAGCTGTTCCATATTGAGCTCAAATTCAAATGCTTCCGTACCGGTTGCGGTACTCGGTGTTAGCTCTATCATCGGTTTGAAATTAAAATCTGTTACCTCATCCTTAATAAGTTTTCCTGCAGAGTCAAATTTTATAAACCCGTTTGCCGTACCTGATGCCGTAGCATTTGTGCCACCTTCAACCACATAGTACCAAGATGTTTCAATAGGGGTGTCAGGAGCGGCAGTTGTCGGTCCTTGGGTAAAGTTTTTCCAAAACTTAAGAGTAAGCTTGTACTCGTTTCCCAGTTGATCGTAGACATTTACAGGAACAGTAAAGTGCGGATCAATATTTGTAGAGGTAGCTGTACCTCCATCAGGTATTTCGTCACTGCCCGCCGTTCCGTCTGCAATAACCGTATCGAGAATAGTCCCAATGTCTGCTACAGGTGCTGCCTTTCCTGTGTACCCACCCACAGGTACTTCCGTGGCATCAAGATTTCCAGTAAGAACTGCTTCAGTGCTTACCTTTGCAGCTATAATCCTCTTATTATTGTTATATACATCCGAATATAGGTTCAATGCTCCAATTGGCTCCTGGGTATCAAATTCATAGCCTTCAGTACCATACTCATACTTCATCCATCCATACACATTTTGTCCTGAAGCTGAAACAAGATTACCCTGCTTATCAATTGTAAAATTACCTGCTCTTGTAAAGTTGTATGCGCCTTCGGTTCCGCTTCTGACAATGAAAAAGCCTTCACCTTCTATGGAAAGGTCTGTAGGGCTCTCAGTTCTTTGAACACTTCCCCTGCCCATTGAAACGTCAATTGCGTCTACGTTCATACCAAGACCAATCTGCATGGGGTTTGTACCACCACGCCCGGATAATGCGTCAGGTGAACTAGCGGATGATAGGGTTTGTGAAAAAATTTCCTGGAACGTAGCACGGCTTCCTTTGAAGCCTACCGTGTTGACGTTGGCTATATTATTACCTATTACGTCCATACGGGTTTGATGAGCCTTCAAGCCTGAAACACTTGAAAACATAGACATCATCATAAAAATCAACCTCCTAAAAGTCTTCATTCCTTCTGTCATTCAGGAACGAACAGCCTCCCGGTGGGTCCGGCTGCTTAATCTCGACTTGTTAATAATAGTCCCGTATTAAATTGTTGGTATACCATCAAGTGAATACCGCTCCGTCAATATGTGTAAAAATGTTATCCTTTAACTCACTTTGATTTACTGCTGTTATAACTGTTCTGGCGTTTACGTTAACCACGAACGCCACATCGTCCATAACCACAAGCGTATCTCTTACACCTTTTGAGGAAGCCTTGTCTACCGCATTTTTTAGCCGTTCTACCTGATTAGCATTAAGATTAATGTTTCGGTCTTCCAGGCGCATTGCGGCATGTTTTGAGATTTTTACATCCCTGTTCTCATTAAGCTTCTGACTTAAAATCGAAGAAAAATCTTCGCCTTTATTGAGGACAGGTTCCTTCACTGCGGGTTTAGTGGTTCCGATGACCTGATGAATACTTTGAATGGGATGATTGTTAATATTCATAGCATTACCTCCCATCATAATCCATCAGCTGACTCGGTCTCATTAGTTACATCTTCTGTGGTCTCGCCGGTTGAGTTCTGCTTTCTGAGCTCTTTTAATATTTCGTTCAAAAGCATCTGTTCGGTGGATAGAAGGTCTACTTTCTTAGTTGAATAAATATTATTCGCAGGAACCTTAATGTCGTCAAGAAGTAATCTTGGCTCGCCGTCTTCTCCATCATATCCAGCCCTTAAAATCCCTGTAATTGTGAATCTCTCTCCGGTTAGATCATCCTCAAACCTATATGAGATTTCTTTTCCGACCATCGCTTCAACATAAGCTTCCAGACTCTCCGAACCTACTAAATCCAGATTGTATGGCTTAATTTCAACTTCATCAAGTCTTGCATACACTTCATCGGATTCTTTTACAACTGTTGAAATTATGCCTTCAAGAGATCCTGTTTTACCTGTGTCATTAAAAATATGTGCCTTACCAAGCATTCCGATTATAGAACTGTATTCGGTCACATCACCTTTTGAACTTATGCTTTCATCACCAACCCAGGTAATTTTGTCAACGGGTACATCATCTTCCCCTACAACAGCATGGACCTCTCCGTTTATTACGCTTACACTCTCAACCTTACCGTCAATATATTTCGTATCGCCTGCGTCATCGGTTATCTCTGCCGAGATATACTTTCCCATTAGGCTAATTCCCGTTGAATAGGAAAAAGATTTATTCAGGTTTTGCATTTGTTCAAGTGAGCTGAACTGAGCCATTTGCGCTATAAAATCGGTGTCAGACGAAGGGTTCATCGGGTCTTGGTTTTGAACCTGAGTTATAAGAAGCTTTAAAAAATCGTCCTTTCCTAATTCCCCTGTGTTGCGGGTAGACGCCGTAGACTCTGCTTGTGATGCAATAATTTGTTCAATAGTTTTTTGATTTCCGACATCTGTTGCTGATGTAATTGACATTTATTTCACTTCCTTTCCTTTAGAATTATTAGGACACTAAGCCGTAAGGTTTATCTGAGAGTTCCCGCCCAAATACTCTTTCTCAATTCGCATTCTTAGATTAAGCCTATCGTTATTTATCTGTGAAGAAGTATCGGCTGCTCGTGCTAAACCCGCTGATCGTGCTCTTCCCTCTTCATTGCCGTTTCCCTTGTTTTGGCCGTTTTCATTACCGTTTCCGACCGAAACGCTGAGGCTTTGTACTGTAAGTCCGCTCTTTTCCAGCGCATCTTTAAGCATTTGCATATTACTCTCAAGAATTTCCTTTACCTGCTGATTCTCCGCAGTTATCTTAGCCAGTATCTCTCCCCGTTCATGGATAATTCTAAGGGATAGCTTGCCTAAACTATCAGGCTTCAAATGCATCTCCATTTCCTGTTTGTTTTCTCCTGCCATAAGCTTAACCTTCATCATTACCTGATTGGTTACAGTATGGGTAAGAGGCTTTTCAGTCAAAGGAAGCTGCGTTTTCTCAAGCTTTACTGAATTATTAAGAATTTCCTTAGGCATCTGCTGGTTCTGAACAATAACATCTTCAAAAGAATTCTCATTTTCAGATATCGTTTTAATATCCTGTATATTGGTATCCTTTGCATGTGCAGCAGAATCACCTTCGGTATCTTTTGATTCATTCTTAGACTCTGATTCAACCACCACAGAATTTTCGGCAACAGCTTCCTCCGTGATAATTCCGGCAGTTATTACCGGTTCTGTTTGTAATACGGAATCCTGTTCCTGAGGAAGATTAGCTTTAAGCTTTGTCACCTGTTCAGTAAGCTTTTCAATCAGTTGTCCGCACTGGGCTTTAAGCTGATTAATCAAATCATACTTGCTTGCACTTTCAACGATAATCTCAGCCTTCAACTCAGAATCGGTAGCATTTTGTTCTCCGGTCAGCTTCTCAATAAGACCTTGAAGTTTTTCCATCAAACCATCGACTTCCGATGCTTGCTGCCCTCCACTTAAATCATTCATAATGGTTGTAAGCTTTGAGGTATTTCCCTCCATCAGAGCCATCAAAAGCTCCATTGGAGATACTTCTTTATCCTTGGTTGACTCAATCCATTTTGTCACATCATTTAATGAGGAAGCGTCAACAGAAAAATTCTTTATATCCAATCGGGCCATAAGCTCTTCCAGTAAAGCTATTATTGCTTCAATCGAACTAATTTCCTCTTGGATTTTTTCTTCCTGACCACTCTCGTTTTTCATGTTGACGGATTCGGGCTTTTCCTTTGATCCCTCCGGCTTTTTTGCTTCAACGGTATTCTTAGCTTCACTTTCAAGCTTCTGCATCTGAGGCTTTTGCTCAGTCTCATTAACAGTTTTAATGCTATTCTTTATTGCATCGCTTTTCCTTAAACTATTGTTTGTCTCAACCGGGCTGCCCTTTGAACTGCTGTCTTTTCTATTTGCGATTCTATCTTTAAGAATATTCATGAAGCTATTATCACTTGAAGAAGCTGTTTTTGCCTTTGCACTTTTTGAAATATCCGCATTTCCGGGGATTAACAACATAGCGTTAACCGCATTGCTCTGCATCATTTTTTCACCTCCTCTCAATAAACCTGATTAAGAAATTATATATATCACTTTCCGAGCTTTCTGTCGGATAGTAATCCATAAATATCGGCCGCAATTTTCGCATCCATTTTTTCAAGTATTAGGGCCATTATTTTGGGTTCCATACCTTCGAAAATATCGAGTAATGCTTCCTTATCCTTTGAAAATAGTTCAGTCAACACATTTGCCGCTCCCTGAGGATTCATGGTTGAGAAAGGTTTTGCCAGTGCTTTTTTTTCTTCACTAACTGCTATTTCTTTCATAATTTCGTTATAGACAGCCTCAGCTGTTGCTTTGTCCACTTTCTGAAAATAATTTTTGAATCCTTCGGGGTCACCGCGGGCAATAAGCTCTGCAAAAGCTTTTCTCTCCACTTCCAGAGCAACCTTTTCGGCTTCTATAGATTCTAAAATCAATCTGTTTTCTTCAGTTTTAACTACCATGTCAGCCAAACTTTGACTTTCTGTCTTCATGTTTTCAATAGTCTTATTAGCATCGTTAATGCTCTCACTCAAAACCCTTACCTTTTCACGATACTCTTCATACTTTTCAGTAATCTGTTTATCAGTCAGATATTTAGGGTCTTCCGGATCGTAGCCGGCTAAATCCTTTGGTATAAATACTTTCAATATGGGATAATTCTTTACGTGAGGCTTTAATGAATCAGCCATACCATTAATATTATTCTTCGCTACAAAATAAAAAACCCCGACAAAAACAATAAAAACAACCAAAAAAGCTATCAGCACTACAATTATAGAATGTAAACAGCCTCCGGGTTTTTCTGATTGGTTGTTTTGTTCATGTTCCGAGGTTCGTTCCGCTTGTCTTTCTTTCTCTGCCATGAATAATCTCCTTAGTCGGTTTTATCCACATTAGCAGCTTCTTTATAATGACATTACCCGTTACCGAAATCAAAGATTTCGAACGGGGGCCAAGTCATTGAAACTCGAGGTAAGGATACGGTCACCACTTAAGATATTAACCCCTACCCGCCATCTAGGTGGGCGACTTCTTACTCTCGTTATAACTAAC
>CAZPIS010000082.1:7056-7481 GCA_964586745.1 uncultured Ruminiclostridium sp. | reverse complement strand
TATAATTCTCATAAATCTCTTTGGTTTTTTGAGCAATCTGATTTGATTCAAATTCTATATTCTGTATCTCGGTTAAGAATGTTGTATGCCTGCAATGATCGGACCAATACGTATCAATCATGCGAAGTTCTGTAATTGTTGGGTTGCGTTCTTCCATATCCCTGAAATATTCCTGGCAAAAGCTCAAATCATCAAAGGACATGGCAAAACCCATTTCATCCATCAGCACCTTTAACTCTTCGACAGGCATCTGTATAAAGCCTTCAACTGTCTTTATATCCTCCGGAACGGGGTAATCGTCCCTTAAGGTCTCCGGCTTGTCCAGCGCAGCCTGACGCGTTTCAACAGGGTTTATTACAAGGTCAACTATTTTTTTATAATCCACATCTGAGATTTCACCTGATAAGACTATAAGCTTAGCCACT
>CAZPIS010000082.1:0-7046 GCA_964586745.1 uncultured Ruminiclostridium sp. | reverse complement strand
ACATCAGGTCTTTCTCCGTGAGTGATAAACTGAACGCATTGAGCTGCGGAATCGGCTCTCTGGTCATATTGACCGGGCAGATATTCAATCGCAATAATCCTGTCTGTTTCCGGAATATCAAGATTTTCTTCATATATAGTATCAACCGGCGGCTCAGAAAATACTGTTATTTTTGCCTTTTCATAATCTCTGTCAGTTATTCCCTCTATATCATACCGTTGAAAAATTCTAACCTTTGTCAACCCTTGAACAAGAAGATTATTAGTAATTTCTGAAAACAGTTTTGACGCTTCAACGTCAAATCCATGCTTCTTTTCAACATAAACCCTTCTTACCGCCATTTTATTGTCCATCCCTCTCATATTTTCTAGAATTATGTCTATTGATAATTATAATGCATTATTGCTTTTAAAAAAAGCTTTTAAACAAACAAGAGATTACTCTGTACTATCAAATTGCTTGTAACATTTTACTTACAGCAAAAAATTTATGTAATAAAACATTAAGATTATGAATATATTATAAGAAATGAATTTGGCATTAGAGGTTAATTTGATGGTCGAAGGAATAATCAGGCACATGTTTCCGGGCGGAAATACCCCAATTGGCTTTTATAGTTATTACAAATATATTATTGATTATAACACAGCTAATCGTATATTTATCCTAAAAGGCGGGCCGGGTACAGGTAAAAGCACTATAATGAAAAAAATCGGATTTGATCTGGCTAAGCAGGGATATGATGTTGAATTCATGCATTGCTCAAGTGATAATAACAGCCTTGACGGAATAGTTGTCCCCAAGCTTTTGGTTGCAATTATTGACGGTACTTCGCCTCATATAGTAGATCCCGCATACCCGGGAGCCGTAGACGAAATAATAAATCTGGGGGAATTTTGGCAGAAAGATGGAATAATAGAAGCAAAAGAGGAAATATTTAGAATTAGCAATAAAATCAAGAGCTGCTTCGAAAGAGCTTATCGATACTTAAGAGCTGCTGCTGAGCTTAAGACAGATACAGAAAAAATTTTCGGATATGCTCTGGATGCAGCAAAAGAAGCTATTTTTACACATGAACTAAAAACTAAGCTTTTCGGGTCGGGGCCTCCGTCTAAAACACCCGGAAAGCAAAGACTCCTTTTTGCTAGTGCAATTACTCCCAAGGGCAATTCAGAATTTTTAGACAGCCTTTGTATCGACCATAAAGTAATACGATTGAGTGCTCCTGCCGGAAACAGTACCGAAAATATACTGGAGAGTCTAAAGGTAGAAGCAATAAGTAAAGGCTTTTTTACCGAGACATATTTTTGTCCCATGTCTCCCCAGAAAATTGAGCATATTGTTATACCCGAGCTAAAGGTATCTGTAATAACAGCCAACGGATATCATGATATTAGTGATATAGATAATGCAAACCATTCAACTTTTTTTATAAATGAGTTTTATAATAGTGACATTATAAGTGATTTTAAGCGCCAACTTGACTTCAATCGACTCTATGCCGACACTATTATTCAGAAAGCCGTGGAATCCATTGCTATGGCAAAGTCCTTCCACGACGAGCTTGAAAAGTACTATATAAAAAACATGGATTTTGATGCACTTACACTTTTACGTGAAAACCTTATGAATAAGATATTGTCCTATGCTTAAGCTGTAGACATAACAATTTCAATTTCAAATAAATTCATATCACATTTTACAACCATATTGCCATTATATTTTTTTACTGTTCGTTCTATGCTTTGCAGCCCAAGTCCGTGAAGCTCAGGATAAGGTTTAGAGGATTGAAAAAATCTTCCGGATTTTACAGGAAGTTTATCACATGTATTGGTGACAACTATTATCATATATTTATCACGATAGTTCATAGATAGCCTTATCTCCTTATTGAGAGAATTATCAGCTATACGTTTACAAGCCTCAATTGCATTATCCAATGCATTGCCCAAAACTATACATAGATCTGTATGCCTTATTTCTATATTCGATGGCAAGTTGAGTTCCCTTCTGAACTCTATTCCGATTTTACCCGCTATACCGGCCTTTTCGCTCAAAACAGCATCAATTATGGGATTCCCGGTATCAACGATTTTTTCGATATCTGTTAAACTAATAAGATTTTCAATATAATTACCCAATTCGTTCTTCTTTTCATATTTATAAAGATTATAAATACAATTCAGATGATTTTTGAAATCATGAATAACCTCTGAAAGCACTTCGCGATTTTCTGCGAGCTTGTTATAATGATTAAGCTGAAACTCCAATTGCTTTTCAACTAATTTATATTTATAACTTTTTTCAAGCTGGCGCATGGTCATTTCATAAATACCGAATACTATTGCATTAACATACAGCAGCCCAATATAAGCAATTAATACAAAAAATACCTCTTTGATTTTATATGTTAAAATAAGATTAAGTATAATCAGAGCAACAATTATACAAATAATCGGTACTACCAAGAGAAAAACAAAATAGATCCTGCCGGTTTCAGTGACATAGGATTTTTTATAATTACATATGATTTTAACCGCCACAAAGGACAAAATGTTCTTAATAATAACACCGATAAGCTTAAACACCGGATCATTCTGGAATATCGTGGCTTCTATATTCATGCTTAAAACTAATATACAAACCGAAGCAAGTTCTGTTACAACAAGAATAGCCAAGAGTAAAACACAAGTAAAAATGTGAGTTTTGAGCTTACCTTTATACAGTATAAGAGAAAGGAACATTGAAACCATTAAAAAATTAACTATCAGCGCATTGGGGATATTATACAAAAATGAGCTGACAAAATATAATTGTATAAATGCAAAAACAAACACAATAATCTTCGTGGTACGAGTAGTATATTTTTCTTCAAGAAATCCTTGCAAAAAAGTTAAAATAATAATAATTTCGAATAGTGACGTAAATGCTTCAATGGACTGCCATGCTACATTATGAATCATATCTAATACCTCGCCAGATAACTGGTAAAACTATCAAATACCGTTTTGAGACGGTGCTCGCTAAGGGGCAGAACCTCATTATTGTTAAGCACGATATTTGACTTATTTATTCTTTGTATGAACTCCATATTAACCAGAAAACCTTTATGAACTCTGACAAAATTGTACTTCGTTAATTTTTCCTCCTCCTCCTTGAGGTTGGCATAATATGTATACTGCTCATTACCGGTGTATAAAGTAATTTTCCGAAGAATACTTTCCAAATACATTATTTTACTCGTTTCAATACTCAACAAGCCATGATCTCTCGTATAAAAAGAGTACCTCTTATTCTTTATATCATTTATCTGAGATATCGCTTGTTTAAATACATATTCGAACTTTTCTTCGCTAACAGGTTTAATCAAAAACCAAAAAGGACCGTATTCAAAACTATTAAATATATAGTCTTTAAGGGATGTTATAAAAACAATCAGAGCTTTGCTATCATAGCCTCTTATGATTTTTGCCGAATCAAACCCGCTTAAATTTTTCATTTTAATGTCCAAATAAACTAAATCGTACATTTTTCCTGCTTCATAAGCTTCTATCAACTGTTCTCCGCAGTTATAACAATCCACAACAAGACCCTCACATTTTTTTTCATGTAAGGCTGAATAGTTTTTTATGTAGCTAAAAAATAGCTCCCGATAGTTTTTGTCATCATCACATATTGCTATATACATAGAATCCACCGAATTTAAGTTGATATTTTTTGAACTACAGCAGTCATACTTAAAAACTAGCTCCTGTTTTTCAATAAGATTATCATAGCAGAAATCATTGCAACCTTTCAAATATTTTACCTACTTTCTATATAATTGTTATAATAACTTATCCTATGTGATAAAAGGCTACTCCCGCTTACTTAATCAAATATTTTTGGCGGAAATCGGTAAACCTAAAGAATTTACATCAGGTATGAAAAAGGACCCCGGCCCAATCCACATGGGTAGAGCCGGAGAACTTTTCCCATATTTAAGAGCGAAATATATTTAATTTAATGTAATGCAATTGTCGCTTAGACTCTTCTTGTTAAAAGTGTCCAAATTTCGTTCTAATTGCTGCATAGTTAATTAAAATACTTAGTGCTTCATCATTCTTACCTTTTCAGGTACTTTTGGTTGATTCAAAAATACTACGCAACAAGTAAAATTACTAAGAAATGCCGTGGAAAATGCCAAAGCTGCAACTGCCTTGCCTAATAATACACCGATTGTTCCTATCATGTTTTTCACCTCCTTTTTTCTGTTGCTTTTGCCAGAATAAGAATAAAAGTCACGCCCAGCATAGCAAGCGATATCAATAATGCTACTTTTACAGCATCAGAAAAAAATACAATACTAACGCAAATAGCCATTAACTCGAAAACCGCAATAATTATTGACATAATACGGAATTTACTACGCTCATTTCCTATAAAAGGCTTGTTTTTATGCTCGATCGGTGCTATAAAAAATATAATTAAAAAAGAGGTTATTCCCAGAAATAAAGAAAGAGTGCCCTGAAAATCCACAGGAAGAAATTTTACTAATGTCATTGAAAATCCATATATAATAACAAAAATAAGTATGCACGAGACATGTGATTGAGCATGATATCCGCCGCAATACGCTCTAAGAACACCAAACATAAGCATAAAAATTATGGTTTCAAATAATAAACCGGTAATGATACCGATTGTAATTAAAATAATAATGTTTATGACAGTTGAAAACAAAGCCACAAATCCGTAGGCGTATATTTCGCGAAATTCATTTTCTATGATTCCCTTCATCAAAAGGAAATCTGTAAATTGCTCAGAAAACCGTTCTAGCATCATTACCCTTCCCTACCATAATTTTACTATAAACGCAGAAACAAAGAAATACTTAAGATTTGCCGCTGTTATTGCATACTAAGGAAAAACATATTTAGAATTGGCATCGTTTGTACTATGCCAATTCTAAATAATGCAAAAAGATAGTTTTTGAATATCAGGAAAAAATTCTTATACAATTCTAGCGACTCTACGGGGGGAGCAGAAATTTCACCAAAATTATACATTTCCTAATTTTCAAACTGCTCAGCTTGTAGGAAGTATACCTATAAGCTGAGTATAATATTGAGAGAGGTTAGTTTTATAAATTAGAATATACTATACTTTCTAATTTTTTTGTTGTTAAATGTAATAACTGCGGTTTTAAATGTAATAACTGCGGTTTTAAATACAAAATTCGCATTAAATATAAGAAACCGGCAGTATAATTTGTATATACAACCGGTTTTTTGTATAACTCTATTTTTTACAACAATCTATCCCTTATCTTCCCCTAAAACAATCTCCAGTGTAAGATATTCACCATCACTGGCAGCGCTGTCATTAGGCATTCTATAAATAGTAACCTCAACCTTATCTCCGGCTTTAAATTTGTTTTTTTCTGCTTCGAGCTCTTCAAAACTCTTAATCTCAATACCGTTAAACTTTGTAAGAATATCTCCTGTTTTTACACCCGCCTTAAATGCTGCGCTTAGGGGTTGAACCTCATAAACAAGAATCCCTTCAGGCACACCGTTATTCTCAGCAATAGTAGCATTAAATCTTGTATCAACAACTATTCCTAATTGTGGCCTTCCTGTAACATATCCGCTTTGGATAAGGCTTTCCGCAATTTTTACAGCATTGTTGGAAGGAATGGCAAAACCTAAGCCCTCATAGCCGGCACCACCGATTTTAGAAGTGTTTATGCCGATTACCTTACCTTCTGAATTTAGGAGTGCTCCGCCACTGTTACCCGGGTTTATTGCTGCATCCGTTTGAATAAGCTTCAATACCGTACCGTCATCAAACTCTATTTTACGGTTCAAACCGCTTATAATACCTGATGTAACCGAACCCATAAATTCCAATCCGGCAGGATTACCAATTGCAATGGCTTTTTGGCCTACCTTAATTTCATCTGAGTCAGCAAACTCAGCGGCCGGCAATTCCGATACGTTTATCTTCAAAATGGCAATATCGGTTTTAGAGTCTCTGCCGACAACTGTAGCATCATAAGGATCTTCAACCTGATTAGGCAATATGACCTCAATCTTTGCATTTTGAGCAAGCTTGTTCCCACCAGTACCGGACATGGCATTTTCTATTACATGATTATTGGTTATGATGTACCCATCGCTGCTGTAAATAATTCCAGAGCCCTGTCCTTGATTCTGTGATGACCCAAAGAATCTGTCGTTATATTCAAAAGTTATATTTATTCCTACAATGGAAGGGCTAACCTTTTCCGCTACCGCTGTTTCGGCAGATGCAGCAGTTTCATCAATGATTTCAATTTGTTTAATGCCTCCTTTTTCGCTTACATAGGTATTCCCCGGAGGATTGGCTCCGCTATATTTCTGTGGAAGTCCAAAGGTGAAATAGGCACCGACAATACCTCCTGTCAATAGTGAGCTTATAAGGGCAACAATAATCATCGGCGCAATTAAACCTTTTAGTTTACCCTTCGCGGGCTTTTTATAGCTTTCATTGTAAAATGACGATGTCTTTAAATCATCATATCTGTCTTGATATCTGTCTTGATATCTGTTTTGCTCATAAGAACTTTGATAGGTATAGTTATTCTGGCCGGGGTAATAACTATTTGTATATCCCCATCTGTTGTCTTCACTCTTCTTGTTTATATCATTATTATCTTTATAATTATCCATGCTGTCTTCTCCTTTCTCAATTTTTGTAAGGTTATTAAAAAGTTATTAATACCAAGTATCAATGTTCTCGGGTACCCGTTCGAAATCTTCGATTTCGGTAACGGGTAAGGTTATTATAATCCTCAATTTTGACATAGATATGAATAAAATGTTAACTTTAGTATGGCTCAGACCTTGATACACTACTCAGGCTAAAAGTGAACACAGAGCCATGTCCTTCTTCACTTTCCACTTTTATGGTTTCATTATGTGAAACTATGATATTCCTTACGATTGCAAGACCCAAGCCTAAACCCGAGCGGTCAGTGCTTCTTGATTTATCGGTCTTATAAAATCTCTCAAAAATATTTGACA
>CAZPIS010000081.1:4915-7497 GCA_964586745.1 uncultured Ruminiclostridium sp. | reverse complement strand
CCTTACCTCTTGACTGCCAGTCAAGCGCTCTCCCAGGTGAGCTACACCCCCAAGTACTCTCATATTATAAACAAGAACAGGTGACATTTCAATACCTTTTGCAATGTTTTTTGCTGAGCGTTTTTTGCTGAGATCACAAGTATCTTGACCATTTAACAGAAAAATAATAAAAACGGCAATAATATCATAAGGGCTGACACCTCAAATATTTTAATATAGTATCTTTTTCTTGTGTGTCTATATTCGTTATAATTAATACCATCAAATCTTTGAATATAAACGATCATAACCTTGCAGCACAATTAAAGAATAATTTAAAGAACAAATATAATAAAGGAAAACCCACTTAAGCTCATTTATGCTAAAGTGGGCAGCCAATTTTATTTATATATATCAGTCTGATTCCTCTTCCGTCTCTTTTGTTGTATCACTAATTTGTTCCTCTGTCTCAATTTCTGTAGGAATATCGTTATTCTCTAAATCGGTATCCTCCATGCTCTCTTTGGATTGCTCTGCTTCAGGGCTTAGCTTCACATAATCCAGCAAAGGCTTTATGCTGGCATTGAATGTATAAAAATATGGTCTTTCCTGACTGTCGAGAATAAGCATTATCGGTGCTTCCTTGTCACTGAGTATGATAAATACCGAATCAAGGACTTTAATTCCGGCGTCGTTAATAAGCTTCTGTTTTACTTTTATGGGTGTATCAAACGGGACACGTATTACATAGCCCTTTTCAGGAAATGCCATAACCCTGGTATATAAGCTTTTAATAGTCTTCACATAATTAAAAACTTCATTTTGTATATCAATACTGCTCGGCTCTGTTATAATAACCTTTCCCTTTGTTATATCAAAAACCTCTATGTTTTGTTTATCCTTATGAGCCTCCATATCTGATATATACGCAATAAAATGCGTATCATCAAACATCTGGGTCATAGCCAGTACCGACTGGTATTTATTTTCGTTATGAGAAACTTTTACGGCTGAGTAAATTGTGACAGCAACCAAGCAAAGTATAATTGCCAAAAAAAACAGTCCTGCGGTTTTCTTCTTAATGCCGATAAATAACATTGTCACTCACCTCGATAGAATTTATGAGTCGGTGAGAAGAATTATACATTGTACAAGATTAATAATATTTTTTATACAGTTTTCTTTTTTAATCCTTCTGTTTTACCCGGTAGCCCAAGCGGCTTAAAGTTTCTATGGCCCGGAGAAGAGTTTCTTCACTCTCAACCTGAATTTCCAGTGCCCCTTCTTCTGTCTCCCTGCTGTTTAAGATTCCGATGTTTTTAATATTGATATTCTCATTAGCAAGAGCTGAGGCTATAAAAGCAATAATACCTGGCTTATCGTCTACATCGACCATAATTGAATATGTTTTTTGAAAAATACTCCTTCTGTCTGATAAGGCATTTCTAATGTCTCTGGCAGAAGTAAAAAACTTTTCAATACTGTCCCTGTTCTTGCTTATTAAATCATTCTCAAAGCAATTTAACTCATCTCTGAAGGATTTTAATGTTTCAAGTATTTTCTCCCCATTAGATAGACAAATGCCTGCCCACAATCCCGGAGAAGCCGAGGCAATACGGGTAAGGTCCTTAAATCCTCCGGCAGAAATAGTCTTCATGATATTATCCGGGCTGTCAAGCTCATCCACCAGATTCACAAGAGAAGCTGCAATTACATGAGGAACGTGGCTGATTGCCGCTGTTACTCTATCATGCTCGGTTGGAGTCATTTCTATCGGGATTGCACCTAAATCGGTCACAATATCCCTTAGCTTATTTAAGCTGTCTATATCGGTATTCTCTGTAGGAGTGAGGCAATAGTATGCATTTTCAAAAAGATTGGCTCTTGATGCGGCAAAACCCGATTTTTCAGAGCCTGCAAGGGGGTGCCCTCCGATAAATGGATTCTTTACCTTCATTTCATTTATTAAGTCCATAACATCAGACTTTGTGCTGCCGACATCGGTTAAAATACAATTGGGTGAAATGCTTAATATAATATCTCTAAGGATATCCTTCATGGCATAAACCGGGATGCAAAGAAAGATAACATCGCATTTGGAAAAGCCTTCTTTTAATGATAAAACATATTCATCAAGAACTTTTTCTGAAAGTCCCGATTCCAGATTTTTTTTGTCTCTATCCCAGGCTTTTATATAATAACCCTTATAATTTCGCTTTAAAGCACGTGCAATAGAGCCTCCGATTAAACCTAAACCGATGATACCGATATTCTTAACGGATTTAGCCATAATTATCTCCCGGAAAGATTGATTATTTATTCAAAAATCGTGATGCAAACAGAATTCCCGCAACTGTTTTGCTGTCATTTATAATACCCTCATCTATCATGGACAGGGCTTCTGCCAATTTATATGCTTTAGCTGAAATAAACTCGTCCTCATCGGGTGTGGCTTCGCCTTTTGTCAGTTCTGTCGCTAAATATATATGAAGAATCTCGTCTGAAAACGCCGGGGCAGGATAAAGCTCCAAAATCTTAACGAGCTTTCCTGCGCTGTAGCCTGTCTCTTCCTTAAGCTCACGGGCGGCACAGACAGCAGGGTC
>CAZPIS010000081.1:0-4905 GCA_964586745.1 uncultured Ruminiclostridium sp. | reverse complement strand
TACTCAAGCTTACCGGCAGGAAGCTCTATAAATACCTTCTCAGGTGGTTTTCTGAATTGTTGTACCAGTATAATCTCGTCATTAATAACAGGTACTACAACTGATGCACCGGCATTCCTAACGACATCCCTTGATGCCAGCTTCCCATTTGGAAGCTCAACAATTAGTTTTTCTACATCAATGATATTTCCTTTATATTTCAGTTCACTACTAATAGTTTTTTCGTAATACTCCATAAAATCTCCTATATATCAGAATTTTTTTCCTATTTCTCTGGCTTTTTTTGTGCACTCATCCATAGCTTTAATTATGGCATTTCTGAATCCTTCCTGCTCAAGAGCTGCCACAGCCTCTATTGTAGTGCCGGCAGGAGAACACACCATATCCTTAAGCTCACCGGGGTGCTTTCCTGTATCCAAAACCATTTTTGCTGATCCCAGCACAGCCTGTGCGCCAAGTTTGTATGCTAGTTTTCGCTGTATCCCCGATTTAACTGCGGCATCGGCCATAGCTTCAATAAGTATAAAAACATAAGCGGGGCTGCTGCCTGTAAGAGCTGTTACTTCGCTCATAAGGCTTTCGTCCAACTCCTCTACCTTGCCGGAGCAGCTAAAAAGATTAATTATGGCTTTTCTTTCGTCATTATTAATAGAATCATCCCAGCTTACAAGGGTCATACCCTCTCCCACTAAGGCGGGAGTATTGGGCATTGTTCTTACAATTCTGGCATGACTCCCCAACACGCTTTTAAAATATTGAGTTGAAAGTCCCACTATTATTGATATAATTATTTTTTTATCAGTTAATACAGGCTTAATTTCTTCAAGAACATTATTACAGTATTGTGGCTTTACAGCCAAAACAATTATATCGCAGTTTTTTACAAGGTCAGTTATGCCGGTTTCTTCATGAATTACCAATTCACTTGTAATTCTTTTCAGCAATTCGGAGTTTGTATCAAAAGCACAGAGTGAAAACATTGGCTTTTCTTGTGAATTATTAAAAGTAACTTCCTTATTATACCTGACTATACCCCTCAAAAGAGCTCCGCCCATGTTTCCGACGCCTATAAACCCAACCTTGTATGACATAACTTTTCTCCTTTTTTTAATCAACATCAATTAAACTTATTTGATTGTTATCTTCACTATCGGTATATTGAATGCCTAAATGCTGATATGCCAGACGGGTAGCACGCCTGCCCCGTGGCGTTTTTTGAATAAAGCCTAACTGTAACAGATACGGCTCATAAACATCCTCAATTGTATTCGATTCTTCCCCTGTTGAGGCAGCAAGTGTATCCAAACCTACAGGGCCTCCGTCAAACTTGTTGATTATTGTGTTAAGTACAATTCTATCAGTATTATCCAAACCCAGTTCATCAATTTCAAGAGCTTTCAGCCCATATTTGGCTACTTCCTGCGAAATATGTCCGTCTGATTTAACCTGAGCAAAGTCGCGAATTCTTTTTAGAAGGCGGTTTGCAATTCTCGGAGTTCCTCTTGAACGCTTTGCAATCTCTTGTGCTCCTGTTTCTTCTATTTCTATACCCAAAATATTAGATGAGCGTTTTACAATAGTGGTAAGTTCATCATGTGTGTAAATCTCCAAGCGATTTATAATACCAAACCTATCCCTTAGCGGGGATGTTAAAAGTCCGGCTCTGGTTGTTGCACCAATCAATGTGAATTTAGGCAAATCAAGTCGGATTGATCTTGCACTGGGGCCCTTGCCAATAATGATATCCAGCGCGTAGTCCTCCATAGCAGGATACAAGATTTCCTCAACGTTTCTGTTTAGCCTATGAATTTCATCTATAAAGAGTACATCGGATTGACCCAGATTAGTAAGAATAGCAGCTAAATCCCCTGCCCTTTCAATTGCCGGGCCTGAGGTTATCCTGATATTAACGCCTAACTCGCCTGCGATAACTCCTGCCAGAGTAGTTTTACCAAGACCGGGAGGGCCGTAAAGAAGTACATGATCCAGAGCTTCCCCTCTTTTTTTGGCTGCCTCTATAAAAACAAGAAGATTTTCTTTTACCTTAGTTTGTCCTATATATTCGTTGATGGTACGTGGTCTTAAACCGGCTTCATCAAAATCATCCCGTCTGAACTCGCTGTTTATAAGTCTTTCTTCCTCCACTATACCACCTCACCTTACTAAATAACACTCTTTAGAGCATCCTTAATTATCTGCTCTATCGTTTTTTCATCATCATATACAGCCATAACTGTTTTGCTGGCTTCCTGCGATGAATACCCAAGCATAATAAGAGCGCTTACAGCCTCATTCATTTTATTGCCTGCTGGGTTTGTACATGTCAAATCAGCTTTAAAATCTATCAATTGGTCATTTGCTTTCTTTAATTTATCTTTTAACTCCAAAATAATTCTTTGTGCGGTCTTTTTACCTATACCGGGAGCTTTTGTAAAGCGTTCAAAATCATCGGTCAAAACAGCAAGCCCAAAATTTGAGGGCGGTATGTTTGATACTAAGCTAAGCGCTGCCTTCGGCCCAACTCCTGATACCGTAAGAAGCTGTTCAAACATCTTTAGCTCCTCTTCATTCAAGAACCCATAAAGAGACTGGTTATCCTCTCTAACATAAAAAAATGTATGAAGCTTCATCTCACGGCCTGCTTCAATGCAAGACGAAAGAGTCGAGGCTGTCGTGAAAACTTTATAGCCAACGCCGTTAACATCAAGAATAATGCTGTCTGCTGTTTTTTTTATATAAATACCCTTAAGATAGGCGAACACAATTAGTCCCCATTTCCTGTGTATATTGATTCTTTATTGCCAAGCTTTGCCTTAAACTCCTCTACCAGCTCCCTATATGCATCTATTTCTTCTCTCAGCTCTTTTAACAGTTCGTCCTTAATTCTCACTACCTCTAAAAGCTCTTCCTTAGTCATTTTATCTACCTGTATCATGCCACTACCCCTCCGCTTTTTGATAGAAAAATGTTTCTATAGGCTTAATATTAAAGCCCTGATAATTCATGATTTGTTCGGTGCTTCCTATAAAAAGTACACCATTAGGCTTAAGGGATTCACTGAACCCTTTAATTATATTATTTTTTGCTTGTTCTGTAAAATAAATCAATACATTTCTGCAGATTATTATGTCCATTCCTTTTGGATATGGATCCTCTAAAAGATTAAGCTGTTTAAAATTAACACATTTACGTACCTTATCTGATATTTGAAAACTGTCATCATCTATTCTATTAAAATGCTTTTCTAAGTACTCTTTCGGAAGATCTTTCATACTTCTGGAAGAATATACCCCGGCTTTGGCTTTATTCATTGCTTCAAGATCAATATCTGTAGCCAATACGCTGATTTTTTCCAGCGGTAAAAATTTGTTTAAGATCATTACAATAGTATATGGCTCATCTCCTGTTGAACAAGCCGAACTCCATATTTTTAAATCTGACAGATTTTTATTTTTATAAGTTTCAGACAGTATTTTTTTTTCAAAATATTCCCACTGATTTGGATTCCTGAAAAATTCCGAAACATTTATAGTAAGATAGTTTATAAATATTTTATATAATTCGGGATTTTTTTTAATTTCATCAAAAAATGAACAATATGTACTAAGACCATATTTATCTATCAAGGATGTAATGCGTCTTTTCATTTGCTTTTCTTTATAATAGTTTAAGTCAATGTTCGATAAGCTATAAAACTTTGTCTTAAAAAGTTCATAATCGCTAAAATTTTCCATTATTCCCCCCCCTTTAAACAAACTAAAAATATACAACAGCAAGACCGGTCTTCCGGTCTTGCTATTAAATGTTTAATAACGGGCAAAGCCCTTATCGAACCTTTTTGAACTTATGTGAGCTTTAATTATTCCTGAACATCCTTTAGAATATCACCTATTGTATTAGACATCTCTTCGCTATGCTCAGTAGATATTACTTCATTTGTTGATTCTCCGGAAGGTTCTTTAGTCTCTTCTTCACGTTGCGGATCAATTGGCTGAACTTCTTTAATGGATAAGCTGATTTTCTTAAGCTCTGTATTAATATCCATTATTTTCATTTCTACCCGCTGACCAACTTCAAGAACCTCTTCAGGTCTTCCGATACGAACATTGGAGATTTGGGAGATGTGCACAAGACCTTCCACACCTTCTTCAAGCTCGACAAAAGCCCCGAATGGAACCATGCGAAGAACGGTTCCGGCTACAATGCTTCCGGCAGAATACTTTTCTTCAATATTGTACCACGGGTTATCTTCTGCTTTCCTGTAACCTAATGAAATCTTTTTCTTTTCCTTATCAAAGTTGATAACTTTTACAGTAACAACATCATCTATACTGAGAATGCTTGAAGCATCTTCGACTTTCTTCCAGGAAAGCTCTGAGATGTGAACCAGCCCGTCTACACCACCAAGATCAACAAATACTCCGAAATTTGTAATGCTCTTAACAGTTCCTGAATATTCCTTGCCTATTTCGACCTCATTCCAGAAAGCTTCAGATTTAACGGCCTTTTCTGCCTCAATAATTGCCCGGCAGGATCCGACAACGCGTCTTCTGTTTGCCATTTCTGTTATAACGAGCTTAACCTTCTTACCTTTATACGGTTCTAAATCCTTAACGAATCTATCGCTAATCTGTGAAGCAGGTATAAATATACGCACTCCCTTGAAATCTGCAACCGCTCCGCCTTTGACAATTTCTTTAATAATAACTTCAATTGGAGTATTATTTTTAAATGCCTCTTCGGCCAATTCAAAGCCGCGGATAGAATCAACTTTTTTCTTGGATAGCGCAACATTTCCTTCGCCATCATTAATTTTAACTATCAGCACTTCTATTTCATTTCCGGTCTTTAATTCCTTTTCCGGATCAAAGTCAGGATCATCAAGAAACTCTTCCATTGGTATAA
>CAZPIS010000080.1:0-7500 GCA_964586745.1 uncultured Ruminiclostridium sp. | reverse complement strand
TCCTCAAGTTCCCTATATGCGCATAATTATATACAGTAGGGCCGCAAGAATACATGTTAACCTTGTTATCTTTAATTGGCACAAATTCTTCCTTCTGTCTTGTCAGTGTATTATAAAGCCTCATATTTTTTTCTCCTCGCTCTTAGTATCTCCATCATTTTCCTTTTCTTCACAATCTAAATCCGGACAAAGCCTGTTCTTCATATTCCTAAAAGATTCCTCATATTTCAAGAGCTCATCTTTAAGCCTCTCAACTTCTATTCTCATTTTGCAGAATTCTTGAGAAACAGGGTCAGGAACATGTATCTGGTCAAGCTCAAAGCTCTGACGTATTTTCTCTCCCGCACGTTTTACAGCTCTTCCGGGAACACCCACCACTGTAGTATCGGCTTCCACCTCTCCAAGTACTACGGCATTTGCACCTATTTTGGAATTATCACCAATTTTCATAGGCCCTAAAAGCTTGGCTCCCGCGCTTATAAGTACGTTATTGCCAACAGTAGGATGTCGTTTCCCTTTATCCTTACCTGTTCCCCCAAGGGTAACACCGTGATAGATTGTGCAGTAATCACCGATTTCGGCAGTCTCACCAACGACTATTCCCATGCCGTGATCTATAAAAAGGCACTTGCCGATTTTTGCCCCCGGATGTATTTCGATACCGGTTTTATGACGAGCTCGCTGTGAAATCCCACGGGCAATAAAATAAAACCCGTGCTTATGAAACCAATGAGCTCTTCTATGCATACGCAAGGCCTTATAACCGGGATATTGAAAAATAACCTGCCAAACACTTCTGGCCGCCGGATCTCTTTCAGCAATGGATTTAGCTTCTTCATACCATTCAAACATAATTTTCACCTTACTATAAGGAAAGTTCTATTGTCATGATAATACATCTGCAAGTCGGACACAAGCAGAACATATAGTCTTAGACTATTTAACATCAATAACCTTTAAAAAGAAAAAAATAAACCCCACGCCATTTATTAAATAATGTGCAATAAAACCAGGCCAAATGCTTTTACGTTTTTGAGCTACATAGGATATTAGTAAACACACAGGAAGTAAGCTTATTATATCCCACCATTTAAAGCTATGAACCAGCGCCCACATGATTCCATGAACAAACCATGTTTTATTTCCAAAGCTAAGTTCTTGTCTTGGTAAGATATACCCCCGCCACAGGAGTTCTTCCCCGGCGATATTAAAAAAGCAGCATGATAAAATAAAGAATTAATACCTTCCAATTACCGGCTATTTGTCCACCTACCAATCGGTTTAAAGATTCTTCGTTGATTACTGCATTAGGATCAAGCAATAATGGAAGGTTTTTCGGAATAGGAATAATGCCGGCAGAAATAATTTCTGTACCCAAAACAGAAAATATTCCCATCCCTAACATAGCTGCAATAAAAGTACCTATACCCCATATTAAATCATTTTTAGTGAATTTCATCATTCTAAAACGCATCAGGATACCCTTCAGGAAAAAATTGCTTTCTCGCCAATAAACTACAATTGCTGTAATAAACATTAGTGCCAATGGGATTGTCATAACAAGAAAAAACTTTTCAAAATCAGAAAGGCCACTATCGGTTAAACTTGGCATAAACAGATAAGTACTTATAATCAAGACCACAGCCCAAAACCCAAACCACAAAATGGATTCCCACCAATTCATTGGCTTTAATTTTACATTATCAGTTTTGTTTTCAGATAATTGGCTCATGTTCAAATCCCGCCTTAATTTATTTTTATTTTAAATATAATTACATTAGTTTAATAAAAATGTCTGCTAATAACTACCTATTTTTCTTTATTCCCGTTGGACTAAAGGATGTTTAGCAACATTATGAAAAACAAAAAGCGATATATAATAACCGCTTCTTGTTAAATCCTTGCTTATAAAACAAGTAATCGCCTATCAAGGCGGGGAATATTTAATTTTTTATACTTCTGTTGTCTTTGGGCCGGGAGGCACCAAAGTCGCTCCGGCGGCCGTTGCATACTCAGCATATTCAGGTATATTATATTTAATGCCGAACAATGCTGTTAATTCGTCAAATATTGTTTTTGCCTGCGGCACATTAGTTAAATTACCTGTAAGGACCACATCATTTACTTTTTCATTTCTCGACGCAAATACTGCCATCATGCCGATTGTCTGAAATACAAGATTGATTATCCCCAAAGCAACATCGGCCTTTGTTGCAAGATCAATTATTTTCCCGAAATTTGATGCAGTAGTTTCCCTAGTCAATCCCTCAACATTGTCATGGGATATATCGGCTATTGAAAGGTCAATATGCTTTAAATCTCCGTCCTTCGCCATATCAACAATATCATCGAAATTTCTTATGTTAAGCATCCGGTTTGAAAGACCCAATAGAGTACCTCCGCCGACTCCTGTACCTCCAATATGATATGCCTTGTCATTATCGGCCATCACATAAGCAGTACCTGTACCCATGCTTACTATTATCGCCCTGTTCAATTGGCTCAGGAATAATCCTCCCAGCCCTATAGCCAGAAATTCATCCACCTTGTAGGTTGGAATACCGAATATCTTCTCGTCAATAAATGTTGCTCCCACACCGGTTATCATTATTCTATCAATTTCGTTAAGCTGCAACTTATTCACATTTAAAAACCTTCCAAAAGCACCATATAGTGATGAAACAGGATGATTAGCCTTAACCAGAAGAGGACTAAAAAGCTGTTTTTGGTCATAACCGATAATTTTTGTGGTGCTGCCGCCAACATCTATACCAACAATTTTACTCACAAATATTCATCTCCGAACTACATTTTTTTGGTATTTGCATAACGAAAATAAGCTGTAGCAATAGGCATGGTAATAAGCCCGCTGATAATAGCCTCAGCTATCGCATTTGTCGTAATTACTGAAACCAGAATTACTCCAAAAGGCATTCCTACCTTTTCAACCAATTCTTTTGCATAGACCAGATACAGCATCAAAAAAACCAATGCCGTATTTGTAATACTTCCTGCCATGCCCCCGATAAAGGTACTGACGGAATTTTTAAGTGATTGCTTTTTAATAAGTTTTGTTAATCCAAGATAAACAAAGTATGCAACAACGCCTATAAACATTCTCGGAAGAACTGAGATAAGGGGATTCATAAAAAATGGATCCAAAATAGTTACAGGCCTTGTAAGGGCATGTATCCATCCCACAACACCTAATGCAGTACCCATTATTAAACCGGCTGCAGGGCCAAGTACTATACCTGTAATTATAGTCGGAATGTGAATAATTGTAGCACTGATTGCTCCTAATGGAATCATCCCCAAGGGGGTCATGTCCAGAATGATTGTAATAGCAAGCATCAGACCAAGAAATGCTAAGCCTCTCGGGCTTTTAAAAAGTTTTTTCATTTTTTCCTCCGTTCTCATTCCCTCATGGGGATATGATTCGAAATAATAATTGTATAATCTGTCCGGCTTTGTAAAAATACCGGCACGATAAATATAACATAATACTTTACTCATTTACAAGAACACAGATTCACTAATATCCTATATTCCTGATGGTGGTTTTAGTCAAATTTATTGATTTGTATATCGGTGTGCAGCACTAAATTTCCCTATACTCAATAATTATATCTGTAATTTAAATATTTATTTTCTATACAGCGATAATATATATTTATCTGTGATAAAATGTAAATAAAAATGTCAAAGGTGATTGCTGTGCATCATATTTTTATTATCAACCCTGCTGCCGGCAAAGGTCGTGCCGTTAATATGGTTGGAGCCATAGAATCCAGATTCAAAGACTTCATCCAATCATTTGAGGTTTTAATAACAGAAGCTTCAGGACATGCTACAAAGCTTGCCAATGAAGCTGCTTCCTGTGGGGGCCCTGTCCGCATTTATTCAGTTGGCGGTGACGGCACTCTTAATGAGATTGTTAATGGGATTGTGGGTTTACCCAATGTAGAACTTGGTATAATACCATGCGGATCCGGGAATGATTTAGCACGCTTTCTTTATCCCGTAAATGATCCCTTTAAACTAATAAAAGTGCTCCCTGTATCAACTTCAAAGCCCATAGATTTGGGAAAAGTTAACGGAAAATATTTTGCTAATATCGCATCCATAGGTTTTGATGCGGAAGTGGTCTTAAACCGCCAATATTTCAAAAGGTTTCCACTTGTATCAGGTTCTATGTCTTATATTTTAGCCGTATTGGTAACTTTGATTAAATGTAAAAAATATAATCTTAAAATTACACTTGATAATAAGTCAGCAATTGAAAAAAAGTTTTTATTAACTATCTTTGCCAATGGCTCCTATTATGGCGGAGGCATGCTGGCTGCTCCCGATGCTAAAATCGATGATGGGATAGTTGACTTTTATTTGGTGGAGTCGCTTACACGACTAAAAATTCTTAAATTTTTTCCTTTGTTCCAAAAAGGAGAACACACAAATATGAAAGAAGTTGACATGTCAAGAGGAACAAAAGCAATCGTGGAAAGTGAAAATCCCTTTCCTGTCAATATTGACGGTGAGATAAGTCTTGAAACACGAATATCTATTGATTTGCTCCCCCAAAATATAAAAGTGCTTATTCCGTAGGAATTGTAAGCATATTCTCTTTTTTATTCAATAAATAAAAACCTTGAGGATTTCCGGGGTTTTCTTTGTTATATAATAACGGTTTGCCATTCATGCCCGAAAAAATTCCTCCTGCTTCGGTAACTATTATTTCCATTGCTGCCGTATCCCATTCCATTGTACGCCCAAAGCGATAGTACACCTCTACATCACCTCTTGCCAAAAGGCAGCCCTTATATGCGCTTCCCGCTACAATAACATCAGTTATATTGTTTGCGTTAATAAGCCTGTCCAAATCAGGAGAATGATAGGTACGGCTTTTTGCTAATCTGATATTACCTATTCTTTGTGATACATGAAGCTGTTTTCCATGGCCGTTTATAAAAGCATAGGCCCCTTGGCCTTCCCATCCACAATAGAGCTCATTATAAACAGGAACATATATTACTCCTCCTATGGGCTTTCCCCATTCGGCAAGAGCAATATTTACAGTAAACTCATCATTTCCTTTGATAAACTCCTTGGTTCCGTCAAGAGGATCTACTAAAAAGCAATATTTCTTTTCCAGCCTTGAAAGGTCGTCAGAAGATTCTTCGGCAAGAATCCCAAATTCGGGGAATGCTTTCTCAAGCCCTTTGATAATAATCTCATTAGCATTTTTATCGGCTTCGGTTACAGGGGATTGGTCGTCCTTGTATTCTATAGGTATTTCTTTTTTATATAGCTTTAGTATCTCTTTTCCCGCTGCAACAGACAGTTCTTTTATCGTATCAAGTATATCCTTTGAATTAATCAAACCTTCATCTCCTAAATAATTTTGATGTATTTTTTCCGCTCCTGAACAAATTCTATTCTGTATACCTCTTTTACCTGAAAACCATTAGCTGCACTGGCACTAATAACATGGTTCAAGTACTCTTCGGGAAATAAGAGGCAGTACCCGCATCCGGTCTTTGTAACCTTACAGGGAGTTGAAATCACCTGAACAACAACCCCTTTTTGCTCTAAAACTCGGCATACTCTATAAGCATAATTCCCGGAATCATAAAGTGCAATACAATCCACAACATGTACCTATTATTGCATAATCATAGTATATGCTATTCTTCTGTCTGCGTTGCTGTCACAAATGTTTATAAAAGGTTTGTTTTACTTTGTTTTTTATTTACTCACTCATGATAAAAAAGGTTACCATCTCTTCACAGTAACCTTCTTCATTCCGGCGCTTATTTTTATTCAGTTATTAATAATTTAATTATACTAAATTTGTCCTAATTAACATATATGTTATTCTTAATATTATTTGTTTTTATGTTTAAATGTATATGTTTACATTTTTTTCTAATTCGTCATCTTGACATGGTTAATCCCATTATCGTATAATATCAAGTGCACAAATGTTCTGCGTTTATGCACTCGATAGCAATATGCGCCCGTAGCTCAGTCGGATAGAGCACAAGTTTCCTAAACTTGGTGTCGCACGTTCAATTCGTGTCGGGCGTACCAAAAAAAGACAGATTACCAGCATGGTGATCTGTCTTTTTAATTAAAGCTTCCTTATTCCATGAAATATGTAAATCCTCTCTTGATGTCTCCGTTGAAACCAATGCTTTTATAAAAATCATGAGCAATTTTGCGCTCATTTGAGCTTAAAAGCATTACTTTATAGCAATCATTCTCTTTTGCAAAATCAAGCAACAGTTGAATCATTGCTCTCCCAATACCTTTTCTTCTAACGTCGGGATGTGTAATCACGTTCTCTATTACGGCATATGATCGCCCTTTTCTGGTTAGATTAGGAACAATAGTAATGCAACTTGTTGCTAATAGCCTATTTTGTTCTTCAGCCACCGCATATCGGTATTTGCGAGGATCGCTCATTATATCATCCCAAATATTCTTAAGCTGATTAAGCGGGGCCAATGTGTCGCCGGGATTTAAAAAATCATATAAATCCATTATTCCCGTGAAATCATTATACTTTGCGAATCGAACTTCCATATTATACCTTCTTTCAGCTAACAGTTTCAAGGCTGTTCAAAATCCCCGCGGAGAACATGAAGAGTGTAATCCCAAGAACTAAGCTCCACCCGCCTAAAGCACATATCATAAGAAATTCGCTTTCAGTAAAAGCTATAACTATACCTGCAACTATACCCCCGGGTATAATTATCAATATATTGATTATCACTTTGATAAAAAGCATAAAACCTTTGCTGTGAATTCGCCCGAATAATCTCTGTGCTAAAATATCGCTATAAATATATACCGTACCAAACAAAACATAGGTAATTATGCAGGCAATTATAACAGCTATCGGTGCTTTAAAAAGTATTCCCGATAGTGTAAATAAAACTGTTCCATCAAAGAAATTTTTTGTGTGTTCACCCAAGGTCACAAAAAAGAGTTTTTCATGGGGGGAGGCCGGAATCAAAAAGATATAGTGTTTTTCCAACTCAAAACCAAGCCTGCCCTGAATCTGAAACAATAGCAGCATATACAAAGCAAAAAATAGAATAATTGATAATGTCAGCACCTGTGCCTCATCAGGCATTATAAGCTTAAATACAATCGCAGCGATGATAACCGATACGGATGTTCTGTCAAAAAAAAGAAAATATGCTGTTTTTCTAAGTTCCAGTAAATGCTTGAAGAAAATTGCACTGGCTCCGGTACCTGAAAGCTTTTGCTTTACTTTGTCTTTGACTTTAAGATTAAACATCATCTTGTTGCCGTCACGTTTTGCTTTCATTGCTGCTTCAACAAATTCGGTGCCTTCCAGAACATCCTCATAGTAGTCAAGATTCATACGATACAGAGCAACCGAAGCTCCCAGAATAAGAGCAAACATGCCAACTATCCCTACCCAGAATTCAGTAGTAAATCCATTTATAGATGCCGATGCAATTGAGCCGG
>CAZPIS010000079.1:0-7553 GCA_964586745.1 uncultured Ruminiclostridium sp. | reverse complement strand
ATATTTCTATTCAACTTTTATTTCAAATCTTTCAAATATTACAGGATTAAAAAACTGATCTGCATTAAAGGAAGTTCGTCTGAATCTTACATACTCACGAGTATTTTTTGATAACCAAAGCGGCACCTCAATTTTTAATAGGCCACATATTTCAACAAGGCTTTTTTCCAGTCTGTCCTGATAAGTGCCTTCATTATCGTCTATCTCATAAACCTGTTCTGCTAATATGGTCGTTCCTTTTATAAGCTTTCCTATGGTACGCATATCATATATCTCCCTTATTCTTAATAAAAGACCTCCACCAAATATAAGCCTCCGGGCGGTGCCGTTACTCCGAGGGAATCGCGTTGTTCACTTTTTAGAGCTTTTTGTATTATCTCAGGTTCAAAACGTCCTTTTCCTATATCTATCATGGTCCCGACCATAATTCTTACCATATTATAAAGAAACCCGTCCCCTTTAGTATCATATATTAAAAGCTCTCCTTCCTTATGCCACTGAGAGGAAAAAATCGTTCTTTCAAAAGTTTTTACGCTATGACCGGCAGCACATAAGGCTTTGAATGAATTATACCCTAAGAATAATCCGGCGGCTTTATTCATGGCCTCAAAATCAAGAGATCCCCTGACATGCCACGCTCTGTTAGCCCATAATGCTGATTTTGGAGACCTGTTGATTACAATATATCTATAATGCTTTCCCTTTGCTGAGAACCTCGCATGGAAACCGTCTCCTGCTTCCTCTGATGCTATTATAGAAACATTATCAGGAAGATGGGAATTCAGGGCAGGCATAAAGCAGTCAGAGGGGATATCGGAATTTGTCACGAAGCTTGCCACTTGTCCGTAGGCATGTACTCCCGCATCTGTTCTACCCGCTCCGTCAGGAATAACATCCTCCCCCGTAAGCTTTTTAATGGCTTTTGAAAGAACCTCCTGAACTGAAAGGGCATTTTTCTGATACTGCCACCCATGATAGCCCGAACCGTCATATTCAATTACGAGCTTAATTTTTCTCATGATTAATATCTTACACTCTCTTGGAAATTAGTGCCGCTCCTATAATACCCGCGTCATTTCCCATTTTTGCCGCAACAATATCGGTACTCTTTAGATCTCCTATGAAGAATGTTCTTCCTTTCATTTTCTCTCTTAAAGGCTTAAGCAGATTTTCACCCTCTTTGGAAACGCCGCCGCCAATTGCTATAATATCAGGCTGAAATATATTTACCATGTTGGCAATCCCATCTGCCAGCATATCAATATACCGATCTACAACATTAATCGCTGTCTCATCGCCCAGCTTTGCTGCATCGAATGCAACCTTGGCATCAATTCTGTTAACATCACCGTCAACAAGCTCCAGAATCTTTGAATATGGATTTTGGGCAACAGCTGCTTTAGTTTGCCGAATCAGTGCGGTCGCCGAGGAATAGGCCTCCCAACACCCTTTTCTTCCGCAGGTACATACTTCTCCGTTTAAACTTATAACTACATGTCCCAATTCAGCTCCCGCTCCGTTTGAACCTACATAGAGCTTATTATTAATTATAATACCCCCGCCAATCCCGGTTCCAATAGTAATAAGCACCGCATAATCAGTTCCCTTTGCAGCCCCCACTATACTTTCGGCAATAGCAGCACAATTCGCATCGTTCTCAACGAAAACAGGTACCGATATGGTTTTCTGAATCGCATCCCGAATGTTTACAAATCTGAAATTTAAATTAAAATTAGCTATTATTATACCTTTATCCCTATCCAGTGATCCGGGACTTCCGATTCCTACACTAAAGATATCCTTTTCAGAAAGATTTGTGTCTTTTAACAGCTTTTTTATGAGCAAACATATATCATTGACTATTTCTTCACTTTCTCGTGTTCTGCCTGTAGACATACTGTCTTTTTTTATTATTTTCCCATTTTCATCTACAATTCCCGCAGCTATTTTAGTACCGCCAAGGTCTATGCCTATATAATACATAATTCCCTCCCTAAAAAATGAAGTACAAAATTATAGTTTTTTAATCTCGTCTAAATAGAATTTATAATATAAAAAGCTTATAAAAGCTGAAGCTTATAACACAATCATGATATAATATAGATTAAAGCATAGTCAAGTTGTTCTGATTATATTAATAATCGAGAGGTAAGCTTTATGTTACACGGAAAAAACCTGATACTTAGAACTATATACCCATATGAAGTAGAACATGTTTATGAGCTTATTACGCATATTAATACCAAGGGAAGGTTTTGGCATTTAAATGTTCCCTCTTCAAATGAATTTATTAAGGATTATAATCGCTCCGGATTCTGGAGTATGGATGAAGGGCGTATGCTCATTGTTTCTAAAGAGGGTGAATATATAGGAGAGCTTCTTTACTTTAAAGGCTTGGATTATCAATCGGGTTATGAGATTGGTTATGAGCTTTTTGATCAAAAGTTTGAAGGTAAGGGTTATATGAGTGAGGCCTTACTCCTTTTTTGCGCCTATATGTTTTCTATCCGTCCTATCAACCGCATCCAGGTGAATGCTATGGAGGGAAATCTTGCCAGCTCAAGAGTGGCTGAAAAATGCGGTTTCACTTATGAAGGCACAATGAGGAAAGCAACGTTTAATCAGGGGGAATACCATAACCTGAGACTGTATTCACTTCTGCGCGAGGAATGTCCTTCATTGCCTGAATTAATAGGGGCAATTACGCAATAACACATAAACAAATCAATAATTGATACTTAATGTATTAAACAGTAATTAAACGCTTAAAATATTTGCTGGGTTATATTTTCCGCATCGGAAGGAAATAAGGATGATTCCCCAGCTGATAACAAGAACTTTCTTTTTATATCTTGTAGTTGTAGTTACTATGCGAATTATGGGCAAACGTCAAATAGGCGAGCTGCAGCCCTTCGAGTTTGCTATTGCAGTCATGATTTCCGATCTTGCAGCAATTCCTCTGGCAGATGATAGCAAAGAACTTCATCACGCTATAATACCTATTGTCGTATTGGTAGTATGCCAGATTTCTATTTCCTTTTTATCCATTAAAGGAGTGCGGATAAGAGAAGTTGTCTGCGGTAAACCGATCCTGCTTATAAGGAACGGTAAAATGTTGGAAAAAAACATGCGTAAGGAAATGTATACTATAAATGATCTTCTGGAGCAGCTAAGATTTAACAGCATACCTAATATAAGTGATGTCGAATATGGAATTCTGGAAACAAACGGTCAGTTGAGCGTGCTGTTGAAAAGCAGCAAAAGGGCTGTAACCCCTGAAGATCTTAATATAAACATCCCTTCTGAATGCTTCAGCAGAGATATAATTATTGACGGGAAACTTATCGGCAGAACCTTGGAAAAAATGCAAATAAAAAGAGAATGGCTTGACAATGCCTTAAAGGAATTTGGAATTAATGATTATAAACAGGTCTTTTATGCTTCACTAAACAATGACATGAAATTATTCGTTCAAAAAAAAGGAGAATACTTAGAATAATCTCCCCCTTAAAAACGCGTTTTTGAATTCAACAGACTTTCAACAATCGCTTTTAGTATCTCAATCTCAATTACTTTTACATCGATTTTATCAATTATCTTTTTTATACCATCAGGATAGTCAAACTTTACTCTCGGAGGCTTTCTTTCCACCGATACCATTTCGTTTTTAAACCTATTTATGCCGTCATCATATGATACTCTAATTATAAAGTGCGGATCATAACTTTTATCCTTAATTACCTCTGCCTTAATGTTTGCTTTCAATACCAAACCCCCATAAAAAAATAGTGCTTATAAGTATTATCGTTATTTTATATAAAAACATTTATAGCGAGAATTTTTCGGGTGTCCTGACTTCCCTTATTATCCTGGCCAGTTCATATGAATCCATGGGAAGCTCAGGCAAAAAGACTCCACCTCTTCCAATATCTTCATTTCGATGAACGTCTGATCCTGCAAGGATAATCCCTCCGAATTCAATCGCATGCTTCATTGCCATATCGTTTCTTGAATTATGCCTGGGATGACTGTTGTAACCCTCAAAGCCTTCCACAAGTTTATCATAGGTCTTAGAAATCATATCCCTAAATGGGTGCGCCTGAATAAGCAATAGATTGCTATCCTTTGCTACTTTTTTTAAGGACTCTTCGCCCAAAAGATATAATTCTTGGTGTTGGTAAAGAAATTCTTCATTGAAGCCATAAACTAAAATATCATCCTTTGTACCCGGCAAACAATACTCCATGCCAAGTATCACCTTAATGTTATACTCTCTGCCTATGTCCTGTGCTCTTCGAAATCCTTTTAGATAAGCATCCACCTTATCCCTCCATGCTATATCTCCAAGTTCTTCAAAGTATTTGCCATAAAAATGATCAGTAATACAAACACCGTCAAAATGCAATTCTGAATACTTTTTTATTAATTCATCAGCATAAATTTTGCTGCAGCGGCTTGTTTCTTTAGTATGCGCATGTAGCTCAAATAAATATTTACACATGTTTTATTTCTCCGGTTATTAATTTTCTGGAAGTTAAACATCCTTTTTATAATGTTATTTTCCCCAGAATAAGCGGCCACTGAATACAATCCCCAGCAACGCTATTCCGGCTAAGCTGACCAACGCATCCAGCCTGGAATAATGAATTTCTTTTAGTCTCGTCCTGCCTTTACCCCCGCGATAACATCTGGCTTCCATTGCTTCAGCCAATTCATCGGCTCTTTTAAAAGCACTCACAAAAAGCGGAACCAATACCGGGATAAAACTCTTTATTCGTGAAAAAATGCTACCGGTGTCAAAGTTTGCACCCCGTGATGCCTGAGCCTTCATTATACGATCAGTTTCCTCAAGCAAAGTGGGGATAAATCTAAGAGCGATAGACATCATCATAGCAATCTCATGGGAAGGCACACCAATTTTTTCAAAGGGCTTCAGTATCTTTTCTATACCGTCTGTCATAGTCATGGGAGTTGTGGTAATAGTCATTAACGAAGCTGTTATTACCAGCATTACCAATCTTAAAAACAATTTTACAGCTGCAATAATCCCTTCATAAGTAACCTTCACCGGCCCTATACTAAAAATTGAGGTACCTGCTGTAAAAAACATATTTAATATGGCAGTTATTGCAAGTATAAACAATAGTGGCTTGACCCCTTTTATAGAATGTCTGATAGGAACACCGCTTATCAAAAGTAAGATCAGTGTGAATAAGCCCATCATCAAATATTCTGACCATGATTCAATTACAAAAGTTGCGACCATAAGTAAGGCAGTCCAGAATATTTTTGTTCTCGGATCAAGGCGATGGAGTATTGAATCTCCGGGAATATATTGACCCAATGTAATATTACCTATCATTGTTCCGCACCTCCTGCATCGGAGTTTATCAAAGCGGTAATGTATTTTTGTGCCTCATCAACAGTCAACACAGTATGCAAAAACTCAAAACCGGAATTTTGAAGAACTCTAAACAGTTCTGTAACTTTAGGTATATCGAGATTATAATTTCTCAGTTCTTCATATCTGGAAAAAACACCGGAGGAAGTGTCACAAAAAGCTAATCTGCCTTTGTGCATTACAGCAACACGATTACAGAATTCAGCAATTTCTTCCATATTATGTGATATTATTATTATTGTTGTCCCATCGTGTTTATTCAATTTGGTAAGTATATTAAACACCTCTGAGCTTCCCTGCGGATCTAATCCTGCCGTTGGCTCATCAAGAACCAATACTTTAGGCTCCATTACCAGAACACCAGCAATTGCAACTCTCCGTTTCTGCCCTCCCGATAACTCAAAGGGTGATTTTTCAAGAAGCTCCGGAGATATCCCAAGAATATCAATAACATGAAACACTCTTGATTTCATTTCATCCTCTGTCATACCCTGCCTGGTAAGGCCGAAGATAATATCCTTATATACCGTTTCTTCAAACAACTGGTGCTCCGGATACTGAAAAATGAGCCCAACCTTTTGTCTAAGCTTCTTTAGGTCCTTTCCTTCAGCCTTAAGCCCATCCACCTCAATTGTTCCCGAGGTAGCCTTTAAGATACCGTTAAAATGCTGTACCAATGTTGATTTTCCAGATCCGGTCTGCCCTATTATGCCAAGAATTTCGCCTTTATTTACGGTCAGATTTATATCATCCAAAGCCTTTTGCTCAAAAGCCGATCCTTGCATATAAATATGGCTCAAATTTCTGACATCTATTATTGGCTCGGCATCCTGCTCATATTGTTTTATCTTATTAGCGTACGGAAATTTATTAATAGCCGCATTACATCTGTTTTTCAAATAGCCTTCTAAAATTTTAACCATTTCATCGATATCCAAAGGGAGTTTTTCAGTTATAATTCCGCTTTTTTTCAAATTATAAGCCAAGGCTGTTACTTGTGGAACATCAAGTCCCGCTCTTCTTATTTCCTCAACATTTTCAAAAATTTGCTCGGGAGTACCTTTTAACACAAGCCTACCGGCCTCCATAACCATTACCCGATCCGCCTTTACAGCCTCTTCCATATGATGTGTAATAAGCACTATAGTGATACCTTTTTCCTGATTCAGTTTTTTTAAAACAGCCATTACCTCTTTACGTCCATGGGGATCAAGCATTGAAGTCGCTTCATCCAAAACTATGCACTTCGGCTCCATTGCAAGTATCCCGGCAATAGCGATTCGTTGCTTCTGTCCCCCGGAAAGCATATGGGGAGAATGCTTTTGGTAGTCTTCCATTCCAACCGCTCTTATTGATTCATCAACTTTTTCTCTTATCTGAACCGGCGGAACCCCCAGATTTTCAGGTCCAAATGCCACATCCTCTTCAACGGTTGTTGCTACAATCTGATTGTCAGGATTTTGCAGAACTAAACCTAAGGTTTTTCTGACCTCCCATATCAATTCATCATTATGAGTATCAATACCGTCAATTATTACCGTACCTTTTCTTGGAAGCAGAAGACCGTTTAAAAGTCTTGCCAGGGTAGATTTCCCGGAACCGTTACGGCCTAAAACTACAACAAACTGACCTTGTTCTATGGACATGGAAACGCCTTTAACAGCTTGTACAACAAGGTCATCCTCATTTTGTGTCAAATATTCATAATAAACATCATCTGTTTTTATCATCTCATTCATAAAGTCCACCACATGAACAAAAAATAAGCCTTGTCTGTAGGGTGAGTCATTCGCGCCGCATTAGTTTGCTGCCAATCAGACTTCATCTTCTTGGGCAAACATTGCATACAGCAGTCCATGCTTCGCTTAAGATTATTGACATCCCCATCGGCACTGATTAATTAACCCTTAAAGCCTTTAAAAGTGAATAATGGAGAACGGTATACCCGCTCTCCATTATTATAAGCAAAAACATTCTCTTAATTATACCAATTCAAGCACAACAACTTCGGCTCCATCGCCTCTTCTTGCACCAAGTTTGTAAGTGCGGGTATAACCGCCTTTTCTATCCTTATACTTAGGAGCAATGTCATTAAATAATTTGTTTGTCAGGCTTATGGTATTACCTTTTTCATCTTTAACTCTATAGACCC
>CAZPIS010000078.1:409-7556 GCA_964586745.1 uncultured Ruminiclostridium sp. | reverse complement strand
TATTGAAAGAATATGATCTATACAATTATCCAAAAACACTCTGTCATGGGACACGAGAATAAACCCTCTTTTCCCTTTTAAATAATTGCTTACGATCTCTCTAGCCTTTATATCAAGGTGGTTTGTCGGTTCATCAATCAAAAGAAAGCTGTTCTCCTTTAAGAAAAGAACAGCAAGCAAAACTTTGGTTTGTTCCCCGTTACTCAAGGTATTAAAATGGCGATACAGTATATCCTCGGTGATTTCAAGCATAGATAACTCTTTTAGAAGCTCCCATTGTTGATAATCCGAATAAATTCCGTTAATGACCTCAATAGTATCAGCATTTTTATTATTCACTGTATATGGGAAATATTCAAAGCTGACGCTAGCTGATATACTTCCGCTATACTCGTATTTCCCAAGTAAAAGGTTCAGAAAGCTCGTCTTCCCCCTGCCGTTTCTCCCCGTAAAGCCGAGCTTCCAATCAGTATCAATCTGAAATGAAACGTCTTCAAAAACATTATCATAGCTGCCCTCATAGGCAAAGGTTAAGTTCGATATATTAATAAGAGACATTGTATACCCTCCTCCAACAAGAACCCTACCTTGTTACTTCGTAATAAAACATGAGCTGCAAGAAAGTTAATCCCGCAGCTCACAATATACAACAAAACCAAACCGGCTAAGGTTGGAAAAGGATATATTTTTTGAGCGAAAAAATCTGACTACTTCCTTGCATGTGTATAAGCATTATAAAAAGCAGTGATTGCTTTTTTTAAATATTATGCTTTAACATATCAGCAAGTATAATCAAACATCTTTCCAACTCCAATTCTTTGTTAATTAAAAACAGTATACATTATTATAGGTAAAAAGTAAATTAATCCATACCATTAAATCAGAATTTGATTTGGGGAGCCGCGGCTTCTGCCTCAGCAACTTTAATAAATTCTTCAGGCATAAACTTAAACATACCCGCAACAATACTGGCCGGAACCATCTGTACAGAGTTGTTGTAATCCATAACCACGTCATTGTAAAATTGCCTTGCGAAACCTATTTTATCCTCGGTATTGGTCAGTTCTTCCTGCAGCTCAAGGAAGTTAACATTAGCTTTTAGCTCCGGATATGCCTCAGCTACTGCAAACAGCTTTCCAAGTCCTTTTGAAAGTGCGCTGTCAGCATCAATAGCGTCCTGGTGACTGCCTGCCGACATGTATTTTGTCCTTGCCTCAGTTACAGTCTGAAAGGTTTCCTTCTCATGTGCGGCATAACCCTTTACTGTCTCGAGCAAATTTGGGATTAAATCAAACCTTCTCTTTAGCTGCACATCAATCTGGCTCCATGAATTTCTTACCTTGTTTCTCTTTCCTACAAGGGTATTGTATGTAGCCATTACATACAATAATATAACTACAATTACAATTATGGCTATCCACATAATTTTAATCCTCCTAATTTTATTTATACCGGCATTGCCGGTTAAAAACTTTTTTGAGCTATTTATTAGTAGCATAGCAAATTATGGAAACAGTTGCAGCTTAGAAGGCTCCGCCTCCTCCGCCGCCTCCTCCGCCGCCAGAGCTGCCGCCACTGAATCCTCCACCGCCTCCCGATGAAGATGACAAAGTGGAATTGGCGACGCTCATAGCGTTAGTTATAGCTCCATTGACTGTATCAACTGTTCTGTTTAGTGTATTACTTAAAATTCCAAGACTTGCATATCCGCCATAACTACGCATATAAGTAAGATTACCGTCATTAAGCTCATATTCATTAATAACCAATGGAAGCTGTTCTATAACTTCCTTGGCAACACCTAATGAAATGGCATAAACCAAGTAATGCTCCCAAATAATAATGGATGGCAGTACTGCTTTGTCCATTTGACTAAAATCCTTAAGAAAGTTTTTAAAGGCGCCCCACATAGCCTTCTGTTCATTACCGTATTGGGTACGTCTGCTAATTCTTGCAGAAAAAATAATCATAACAACAAACAATCCAATTAAGAGAAAGCCCCATGAGGAATCAAAAACAAAACTTATAAGCAATCCCAGGGCTAAATAGGCAAGTGATATCAACACTCCAATAGTAGAACCCTTTTTACTCGATTTATCAATAAAACCCTGCTTTTGGGCTTCATTCTTTGCAAGCTTACACCACTCATCATAATCCTTTTTAAAATCACGGGCGTGTGACTCTGTCTTGGTATACTCAGAAATTGTACTTAATTGAACGCTGTTTCCGTTCCCTAATTTATTAATGAACCAACTGATAAGAAAGCTTTCGTGATTTTTCATAGGCTCATTGGATGCCTTTGGATTTATAGAAACAATATACTCTTCTATTTCCTTGTTCTTAAATAATCCTCTTTTAACTGTTTTTTCTGTTGAAAGTACCAAATAACGCTTTCTTATCAAATCCATCAAAGTGGCTGTTATGTCCCTTGTTTGAACAGAGCCCATGGAAAGCAGATAGCTCATCTCTGCGGGGGTGTATTTCCCGGGAAGCTCACGGAAATATTTCTGATTAAAGTTACTTTTCAGCTCCTTGTCATATTTTATGTAAATATAAATTATGATGGGAAACCATAGAATAAAAGCAACTGTTGTTATTCCATTACCTATCGCCTTTTGAATTCCTTCTCTCGCTATCTGTTTTTTAGCTTCTTCTCTCTCTGCATTAGCTTCATCGGCTAAAATCTTTTCATTGGACATTATTCTGGGAAGAGCATCCTCATTTACTATTCTCTGAGCTTCAAGTACCAGCTTTGTCGGAAATAAAACCAGTGTTTCAACCATTTCACCAGGGTAAACATATGGAACGGTAAATATTACTTTCTGTCCGTCTACTATCTTGGACTCACCTAAAAGAGAGCCATGGCCAAAGACCTTTATATCTTCCTTTGATGCTCCCCCGGGAACACTAATATTTAGAGTTATATTATTTAATGGAACATCCCAATTAGAATCGACAATCTTCCTGTTGAACTCGGCTATGTCATTATATTTTGTGACGATATCGCTAAAGGTATATTTAATAATAAAGTTTTTTTGTTCATCTATGGATTGCTCAAAAATTTTAAAATGTGCAATTCTGCCATCGTTCACTAAATTGTAGCTACCGTCATTCATGCCTGCGTCAAGATCTGTAGTGGAATGGAGTTTAAGTTCATTAATAGTTTTATCTTGCGTTACATATACTCTGGGATTCTCCATCCCGCCTGTTTCTGAGAAATCCACGTCACGTAGCACGCCGTTAAACTTACCGTCGAAGTCATAGGTTATAATCTCTTCAATATCGGCAGAGCCATCTGGATTGATAGCAACATTGATGATATACTTAGAAATATTATATTCCCGGTCATCAGCAAATACTGCAACACCGGGAAATAATATTGAAAAACAAATTAAACCAAGTATAAGATATGCAAACAGTCTCTGCTTAATACGATTTCTATATTTCATCCAAACATCCACCTCACCTATCATATGGAATATTCTATCAAATTTAATTATCAAATAAAAGCTAGATGACACAAATATATGCGACATATCTATTCGATAATTTTATAATAGAAAAATAGGCCTTTGCTAAACTGATTGGAGTTATTCATCACCTTTTGTGGCAACTTCAATAATTTGTTCTACCGTTATTTCCTTTGTTGAAGCATTACAGACAAAGGTACGGCTGGACAAAACTGCTACTCTATCACAGAGCCCCAGTATTTCTTCAATATCGGAAGAGATGAATATTATTCCTACATCCTTCTTGACCAAGTCATTTATAAAATTATAGATATCAATTTTGCTTGCTATATCCAATCCTCTGGTGGGCTCATCCAAAATAAATATTTTTGCGCGGCTCAAAATCCATTTAGCAAAAATGGCCTTTTGTTGATTACCCCCTGAATAATCTAATATGCTATCCCCGGGTTTTTGGGAAATATTTAGCTTTGTAGTATAGTCAAGAACTGCCTGTCTTAAAATAGGCATATCAATCATAAATGCATTAGTAAACCTTTTCAATGCTGATAGCGAAACATTATCATTTACATCCCAACAGCTGAAAATTGAATCCGTCATTCGGTTTTCCGGTATTAGGGCAATCCCTTTTGAAATGGCATCATGAGGACTTTTTATTTTAACTTCTTCCCCATTCAAAAATATTTCTCCGGTAGCATTTTCCACCGCTCCGAATAAACAATTCGCCAGTAGTGTTCGACCTGATCCCGCCAAGCCGGTTACTCCTAATATCTCACCTCTAGCTAAGTCAAAGCTGATATTCTCAAGCTTATCCGCAAAACCCAGATTCCTTACTGATAATACCGTCTTGCCCGCTTTTTTATCAATTTTGGGATATCTTTTCTGAATATACTGCCCACTGAGCATTTTAATTATTTCTTCTTTGGTGCAATTCGAAACCAACTTTGTTCCAACAACCCGACCGTCTCTTATTACAGTAATTCTGTCTCCGATAATAAACACATCTTCTAACTTATGTGTTATGTAAAAAATACCGACTCCCTTAGCTTTTATACTCCTTACAACTCCATATAAAAGCTCCCGTTCACTTTGTGTCAAGGAAGCAAAGGGTTCATCCAGAATAACTATCTTTGCCTCAGACACATACGCTTTGCAGAATTCAATAATTTGACGCTGTGCCAAGCCCAAAGAAGAAACCTTATCATAAATAGATAAGGGTAGATTTAGTTCATCGATTAATTTTTGACACATATAATTTAGTTTATTATGGTCAATAGCTTGTAAGAATCTATTTTTATAAGGGAGCTTATGAAAAAAGAGATTTTCAGCGACAGTCAAATTCGGCAGCAAATCAGCATCTTGCCTTACATAAATAATGTCTTTATTTGCGTTGTTTGCATATGATTTATACTTTACTTCTTCTCCATTTAAGAAAAACTTACCTGAATCAGGTGGTATATAGCCACTGACAACCTGCATCAGCAAGCTCTTTCCCGATCGATTTTCTCCCATTATTACATGTATCTCATTTTTGAATAAATCAAGATCAATATCAGACAAAGAAAAGCTATCAATATTCAAATTAATATTTTTTAATTCCAGCATTGGTGTATTCAATACTCAATCTCCCTGGTTCATGCTAAAATAATCATTCTTCATAAATATCGACAGATGTATATACCTTAATATTAAGACCAAATAAGTAGTCCTTGTAAGAATCATCCAGTGTTGAGTTTGTAACTATTTTATCTGCTGTCTCAATGTTGCCTATTCGATAAAGCGATTTCTCTCCAAAGTATTTTGCCAGACATATAACTGTAGTATTCTCCGCTGCTTGTATAGCCTTCTGTATTAGTGAAGCTTTACTGATGCTTGAGGCCATCATACCTGTCTGCTTATTTATTGCGTCGACTTCTATGAACAGATGATTAAATGAAAAATATTGTATATTATTAATAGCTAGCTGACCATATACAGCATATTCATTTAAATCACCACCAAGAAGAATCAGATTATTGCCGGGAGAGCTCTTAAACTCCAAAGCAATTCTCACATCATTAGTCAAAACAGTTAAGTTATTCTTTTCTGATAATCTTCTGGCTATCTGAACATTAGTCAATCCTTCTGTAAGCATAATCATATCATTATCTGACACTAAATGAAAGACAGTATCGGCAATTTCTTGACGTTCTATCATACTCTGATCGACCGATTCCTCTACCGGTTCGTCCAGAGGTTCACTGTTTATAACGGCTCCCCCATGTGTACGCTGAAGAAAGCCCTCTGATTCAAGCTTTTCTAAATCTCTTCTTATAGTAACTTCGGTAACATTCAGAAGCTCACTCAACTTTGCTACCGAAACCTTACTATCCTTTTTAAGATAATTTTTAATAATTCTAATTCGCTCAATTGCAAACATATCTTCACTTTCCAATCAATATAATAAACACAAATTACAGAAATACTATATTAAAACAACACTATATATTATAATAGATTACTTTCAAATTAATTTCAATCAAATTCGAACAAATTAAAAGCAAAATGAAGCAAAAAGAAAATATGCTATGTTGACAACCTAAATCAATCGTGATAACATAAAAAAAAAGAAACACAAACGATAATCTATTAATAAATAAACAAACTTAATACATTTATATATTTTCTTCGTTTTTTACCGTGGCTTACGCTGCGGATAAAAATTCATATTTATAGGAGGAAAACTCATGAAAAGTCTATTTTCAAAAAAGCTTCTAGTTCTGGTTCTCGTACTGTCTATGTTATTTACTCTCGCTGCTTGTGGTGGCGGAAAAGGTGGTAAGTACATAGGAATTTCAATGCCGACAAAATCCTCTGAAAGATGGATTAAAGACGGCGAAACAATGAAGAAACTCCTTGAGGAAAAAGGATATACCGCTGACTTACAGTTTGCAGAGGATGATATCCCGACACAAAAATCACAAATCGAAAACATGATTACCAAGGGTGCAAAAGTTCTTATAATCGCTGCCATTGACGGTTCTACACTTTCTGAAACCCTCGATGGTGCTGCTAAAGCCGGCGTTAAAGTTATTTCTTACGATCGTTTGCTCGTAAATACTGATGCTGTTTCCTATTATGCTACATTTGATAACAGAAGAGTTGGACAGCAACAGGCTGAATCATTGGTAGAAGGCTTAAAGGCTTTAAAGGGCGACGGACCATATAATGTTGAGTTATTTGCCGGTTCACCTGACGATACAAATTCATTCTACTTCTATTCAGGAGCAATGGATGTTCTGCAGCCTTTAATTGATGCAGGAACAGTTGTTGTTTGTTCAGGCCAAACTTCTCAGGCTGAAATAGGAACATTACGTTGGGACGGAGCTGTTGCACAAGCACGTATGGATGCTTTGTTAGCTGCTAATTACTCCTCCGGTAAGGTTCTTCATGGTGTACTTTCACCATATGACGGTATTTCAAGAGGTATTCTTTCCGCACTTGTTTCCTTCGGATATGTTCCCGGTAAAGACCTGCCTGTAGTTACCGGTCAGGACGCTGAAGCTGCTTCCATTAAGCTTATCATAGCTGGTGAGCAATATTCTACAATACTTAAGGACACCAGAGACCTTGCTGCTGTTGCTGTTAAAATGGTTGATGCTGTTCTTACAGGATCCGAACCTGAAATCAATGATACCGAG
>CAZPIS010000078.1:0-399 GCA_964586745.1 uncultured Ruminiclostridium sp. | reverse complement strand
ACAATAATAATGTTAAGGTAGTTCCTTCATACTTACTTGAGCCATATATAGTAACAAAAGACAATTATCAGAAGCTCGTAATGGATTCAGGCTATCTAAAGCCGGAAGATATTAAATAGTATTGGCAAAATTATAGTCAATTTGCAGTAGAGATCGGTTAGCAGCTAGCCCTGCTAACCGATATACTTTCTATGGAAATTGTACATATATTTTTCAAAAAGGAGTTCTGCAATGGAAAATTATATTTTGGAAATGAAAAATATTACAATGGAATTTCCTGGAGTAAAAGCTCTTGATAATGTCAGTCTTCAAATTCTACCCAATCATATTCACGCGATACTAGGTGAAAATGGTGCCGGAAAATCCACTTTGATGAATATACTAAGTGGTGTATACCCT
>CAZPIS010000077.1:513-7650 GCA_964586745.1 uncultured Ruminiclostridium sp. | reverse complement strand
TTCGAAGGAAAGCCTACCGCGCAGTGACAATACTCGAAAAGATTGAGCGACCCGTTAGAAAAAGACCTCTTGGCCGGACATGGCGGAGCGAAGACGGAGCCATGTCACATATAGATTAAACTGATCTCTTAGAGCTAGGTGCTTAGAGGCGTTCGAAATGAGATTCTTGCAGCTGCTCCCTTGTCGACATAAAAGATTCTTTGCTACACTGTGCTCCGTTTAAATGACAACGTTAGTTCGCATTATTCTTACTATACATCTCAATCATGTAAGTCATAATCAGCGCACCCTTGGCTTACATTCCTATCTTTTTTTCTCTGGCATAATAGAAAAGATATTGCTGGGCAAATCCGGCCAGTTCTCCAAATTTTTCCATAGCAAAGGTGTTGACCACCTCATTATTAGCTTCATAGCCAAGATAAAGCTCGGCCATTACTCGCCTTACCCATCTGTCCACAGGAAAAATATCGTATCTGATTCCACTAAATAAAAGTGTGCAGTCAGCGACCTTTTCCCCTACACCGAAAAGCTTTTTCATTTCATTTCTGCTTTGGGCGGGATCACCATTTTTTAAACTATCCGGCTGTACTTCCCCCATGCATATCTGCTGTGCCGCTTTTTGTATGTATTTATCTCTGTATCCTGCCCGGATAATTCTCAAATCCTCAAGGCTGACGGCCGCAAGCTTTTCACAGGTTGGAAATGTTTTAGCACCGGGCCTTGAACATGTAATCGTCTCTCCGAATGATTGTGCAAGACTTTCTACAATTTTGCGTATACGCGGTATCCCGTTGTTCTGTGATATCAGAAAAGATATCAGTGTCTCCTGAAAGTCCTGCCGAAGAAGTCTGATACCATGTCCAAACTTAATTGCTTCTTTCATAACCGGATCATCTTTTTGAAGCTTTTCTTTAATTTGACCATAATCTCTCTCTATGTCAAAGTAAGGGTACCATACTCTTAAAAAATCCTCTTCTCGGGTATCATAAAATATCAAATCCTTTCCGGTCCATTCCAAATATACAGCTAAGTCTTTTACTATGCCTCGCCAAACTTTATCTTCAATATGCTCCCATCTAAAGCATTGACCACACTCGAAAGTATGTATGGGATCAAAATCCTCAAAATCTTTAATAATAATACTATTTTTCTCTCTTTTCCACTTATTCATCTTGTAAATCCTTCCGATATATAAGTTATTGCAGGCGTTTAAAGAAATCTCTCATACTGATAGTTATATTATATATTATCTTGTCTGCTCTTGTGCAATTAGCAAATAATTACTGCATTAATTCGACATTTTATAATTTATTATATTCTGCGTTAAATTAAGTAATATGGTGGAAAATATATATTAATATTTGGAGGGGTGTTAATTAATAAATGGCTTTACTTATTTATAAAAATAATTACATTGAAATACTAAAGGATAGGGAAATCTTTTATATTAAGTCAACAAACCGCGGATTCACACAGGATATGTTTAATGACTTGTTAAAAAGCTTTCCGACAATAAAAGTTACTAGCTTTATGACACTTAGAAATGTTATTAGTAATGCTCCAAGAGGCCCTGAACCTTTTGGGGAGGAAAGAGAAAGAGTCAGTATAAGAAATTCCGATGATTGTCTTAAAGCTTATATGACCCTCTATGTCGGCAATGAAGACCTTTCTGCCAATAACCGCATAAGCCTTGTTAAAGAAGTTTTTGAAGCTCTTAATAAAGCCGGCATAATATTTGGTATTAATTCCAAAATCCTTGCCGGGCCTTTAGAGGCAGGTGTTGAATATATTATTGCCGAGGGTTTTCCTCCTGTAAACGGAATAGATGCAGAAGTGAAGCTCTATGAGATTTCTAACCTGAAGCCTCAGATAATTGATTCAAACAATGTTAATCACTATGAGCTAAATCTAATAAATCACGTCCAGGTCGGAGATTGGCTTGGTGAGCGTAAAGACCCTACTCCTGGCTTCCCCGGCAAAAACGTCAAAGGCAATGAAATTCCTTCCATACCCGGACGCAACCTGCCTCTATTATATGATCGCCTGTCTGTTAGAGAGAATTATGAAAATGGCATTACTACTCTCGTATCAAAAAAGAACGGCGCCGTGTATTATAGAGGGGATTCTATCGGAGTTTATGATTATCTTGAAATAAAAGGAGACATTGATTTTTCAACAGGTAATATTGATTTTGACGGATACATGTCTATTAAAGGTACCGTTGAAGATAATTTCAGTGTTGTTGCCAGTAATGACCTTGAGATTCTCGGTGATTACGGAGTTGGCGCAGCCGATAAAATATCCAGTCTTGAAGGTAATATATATATTAAAGGAGGCATTGCAGGCAAGAATAAAGCCACTATACGCTGTAAAAAGAATCTTTATGTCAAGTTTTTATCCGATATTACAGTAGAATGCGAGGGCAGTGTATATGTAGGCTTTTATTGTATGAATTCAAATGTTCGTGCAAAGCAGTTAATTATAGAGTCTCCAAAGGGAAAAATTACAGGCGGGAAAATAGATGTGGATATTCAAGCCTCCGCGGCGGAAATCGGCAACAAGTCAGAATCTCGTACGCATATCAGGGTTAGAGGTTTTGACCGAAATGCCTTAAAGATTGATTTAGACGAAACTTTGAATGCACTTAATAAGAATAAAAAGGAAATTACACGGATAAAACAGCATCTTCAGGTTTACAGCGGTTCTTCTTCACAGCTTACAAAAGAGCAATTTAATACCTATGAGGATTTAAAGAATTCATATGCCGAAAAAAAGGAAATTGTTAAAGAGCTTGAGTATAGATATAAAAGTATAAATGAATACCTCAAAACACCCGGAGAGGGTGCAGTCACAGCTAAGTCCCGTTTGTATCCGAAAGTAAAGATTGAAATTAAAAATATGAGTGAAGAAATTTTACAATCTGTACCGATGGTAACATATTTCATTAAAGACAACGAACTTAAAACGATGTAATGCGGAGGATACACATGCAGTATAATGATATCTTAAAGAAAATCGAACAAGATTTTAATAATGATAACAGAACAGATTTATATAGGTATAATGGCCTTTTAGAAGCGATAAGATTTTTTTCAAACCGTCTTACACTTGAACAGATAACAGATGCTGCATTTGATTTTGTAAATGAATTACTTACCGTAGAAAAGTCTTCTATGTATCTTTTTTATAATAATAGATATGAGCTTAGAAAACAACGCGGTGCAAAGACTGAAAATCTACATATCGCTTTGACACCGGAACTGTCGAATTTCATACTTTATGTAGGCAATGTGGTTAACGGAAGAGACGCTTTGGAACAATATTTTGACGCTTCGATTTTAGACGCACTTGATGCAACGGTAATGTTACCTCTTGCTTTGGAAAATAAGCTATACGGATTTTTCCTCCTTTCAAGAAGAATTTCTGCCGAATTTAATAATAGTGACATACTGGTTTGTGAAACTTTAATGAATCTTTTTAATAATTCTCTCGAAAACTGTAATCGACTCGAAAGGCTTCAAATAAGTAATCAAGAACTTGACGAAAAGATTTTTAATTTGTTTGCCATTAATCAATCAGCGAAAGCAATGCTCACCGAACATAACTTGGATGATCTATACAGTCTTGCGGTAGACGTTTTCTCAGAGCTTGCCCAAAGTGCCCATACCGGATTTATACTCTACGAGAATTCCTCTGAAAAATATGTTTTACGTGCGTATAGAAATGTATTTGATAATACATCAGCCCGAATGGAAAAAATCTCTGTTTATAAAAATGCTAATATAATTCCTGATACTCAGATTTTCGACCTGTCAGAGGACAGTAAAAGAGAATTGTTCTGCAGAATGTTTAATGGCGGAGACGAGCTTCTAGCATATTTGAATGCTAAATATGTTGTGTTTATTTTTGGTGAAAATAAGAAAATCTTAGGATTTGTTACACTTGGTCAAACTGTTACCGGTAACTCATACAGAAAGAGTGCTTTTGAACTGGTAGATAGCCTTGCTTCATATACATACATAGCTCTTTCAAACGCAATGCTGATTAGAAAGGTCAATGACCAAAAACAGCTTATTCAGGAAAAACTGGAACGAATGATAACTCTGAATCAGATTTCAAAAAACATTAATTCAGCTCTTGACAGCGATACATTAATAGAGCTTGCCTTGGAAACCCTTTGCATCTCATTTGGTGCACAGAATGCTATGATAGCTCTTTATAATGAATCTACCGATTGCCTTGACGTAAGTAAAGCGACAGATTTATCCATGCTGAATTCAATTATTAAAATGACACCGGCTTTGGCGCCTTTAAGAAGAGGCAGCACAGTATTTGAAGCAGCTTCTGAGAATCTACCTGCCCTTTTAGGCGAAGATATTGCAGCCGCAGTAGGAGAAAACTCGGGCGCCCTTATTATTCCCATGACTTTGGAGCGTTATGAAACAGTCTTCATAGGTGCAATAATAATTATGAAAATAAAAACCGGGATATTAAGCGATGAAGAAAACACTCTGATTTTTGAAACTATTGCTAACCACATGTCTCCATTGATTGTAGGTTTTAAGAACCTCGAAAAACAACAAAATCTATTAAAACCTGACACGGCAAAGATTTTCACAAATAATTTAGAATATCAGATTCAGCAATGTAAGCAATTCGATTTAGATTTGGAAATTATCCGCGTTAACGACAATAATACTACTCCATACGAAGTAAGTGAGGTACCGAAAATATTAGCCAATATTATACAAGACGTCTATCCCGTCTCCTTTGACCGTACTGAAATAATTATTACACATGACTTTGATTATAATTACACCCTTATAAAAAACTCATTACACGACAAAAACATTATTATTAGCAGATTCAGATATAATAACGAATTTACGGATATCGAGAGCTTTATGTCTATGAAGTGAATATGTTATAAACCTATAGTCATAATTCCAACCTGATAATACCCTATCAAAGAATATATCCTCTTCTAAGAGGATATAATTTTTTTGACGCTTTTTTCAAACTTTGTTCTGGGTATCATAAGTGAATGCTTGCAACCCTGACACTCTATTCTGAAGTCGGCACCTGTCCTTAATATTTTCCAAAGCCTGCTACCACACGGGTGCTCTTTTTTTAACTCCACAATATCTCCCACATTAAACACTAAGTTTATCATGCAAAAACCACCTAATAATTTGAATTAGTTTTATATAAACAGAATATTATCTTCATTTATCATACCTTTTAATTCTTCAGACTCTGCAAAGGAGCAGGGATACGACCTCCCCGATTAATAAACACTTCTGATGAAAACGGATTAACTCTCATAATAGGTGCTCTTCCGAAAAGTCCGCCATATTCAACCACATCCCCTTCCTTCATTCCCGGAACAGGGATTATCCTCACAGCGGTGGTTTTACTGTTGACCATTCCTATAGCGGCCTCATCGGCAATAATAGCTGAAATAGTTGATGCCGGTGTGTCTCCGGGCACGGCTATCATATCCAAGCCAACAGAGCAAACACAAGTCATAGCTTCCAGTTTTTCTATGGAAAGAGCTCCGCACATAGCAGCTTCAATCATTCCCGCATCCTCACTGACAGGAATAAAAGCTCCGCTCAAACCTCCTACATAGGAGCTGGCCATAACTCCGCCCTTTTTAACGGCATCATTCAACAATGCCAAGGCTGCTGTTGTTCCATGAGCGCCGCACCTTTCCAGACCCATTGCCTCAAGAATGCGAGCAACGCTATCACCTACAGCAGGGGTTGGAGCCAAAGACAAATCCACAATACCAAAGGGAACCTTAAGACGATTTGAGGCCTCCTGCGCAACAAGCTGACCCATACGGGTAATTTTAAAGGCTGTTTTTTTAATTGTTTCCGATATCATACCGAAATCAGCACCATTTAATTCTTTTAATGCATGAGCAACAACTCCCGGACCACTTACTCCGACATTTATAACACATTCAGGCTCCCCGATTCCATGGAAAGCCCCCGCCATAAACGGGTTGTCTTCAGGGACATTAGAAAACACCACAAGCTTTGAACAGGCAACAGCGCCTTTATCCTTCGTCCTTTTTGCGCATTCCTTAATAATTAAGCCCATTTCTTTTACCGCATCCATATTAATACCGGCCTTAGTGGTGGCCAGATTAACCGATGCGCATACTCTCTCTGTTTCAGAAAGCGCTTCAGGTATAGCTTTAATAAGAAGCCTGTCACCCTTTGTATAGCCCTTATGAACCAAGGCTGAAAACCCACCGATAAAGTTTACCCCAACAGCCTTTGCCGCATCGTCCAAAACCTTGGCAAATACCGCATAATTATCTTCCTCACTACTTTCAGCCACCAATGCAATCGGAGTAACCGATATTCTTTTATTTATTATCGGTATACCAAAATCTCTTTCTATATCCTCACCGGTTTTAACCAGGTGCTGCGCATTTCTGACTATTTTATCATAAATCTTCTTTTTGGTAATCTTGCTGCTGTCCGAAGCACAATCCCTCAGTGATATTCCCATTGTAATTGTGCGTATATCAAGGTTTTCCTGTGAAATCATATTTATGGTTTCAAGAATCTCATTTCCGTTAAACATTTTAATCTCCCTTAAATGCGATGCATACTGGTGAAAATTTCTTCCCTCTGGAACCTTATCTCCACGCCCAAATCTTCCCCTGCTTTCATTAACAAATCACTCAGCTCAGAAAATTCACAGCCCATATTAGAAACATCAACAAGCATAATCATACTGAATATACTCTGCATTATAGTTTGTGATATATCCAGAATATTGACATTCGCTTTCGCCAAAGCACCTGTGATAGAAGCAATTATACCGATTTTGTCACAACCTATAACTGTGATTACTGCTTTCATAGAAATCCCTCCTGTCTTTTGTTTTCTATGATTTTACCGTTGGCAATTATTATTATAATATATGATAGAGCTTCTATGTAGCAAATATTTAATATTTTTAAACATCTGTAATTATAAAATTGTCCCGCCGCATATTGTATGGTAAAGAAATACTTTGGTATCGGGGAGGATGCAAAACACATTATCATACTACAATTCGTTATTTTGAAAAACATCAGCTGCAGTTTTAAAATCCTATCCCTGAATACAGGGACAG
>CAZPIS010000077.1:0-503 GCA_964586745.1 uncultured Ruminiclostridium sp. | reverse complement strand
CGCCTATTTTTATCATTTATCTTATAGCACACTAATGCCAACTAATTCAGTTCGTCCAGCGTTAAAGAAAAATTGTCCATGAAATGCTTCATAAAATAATCAACTTCAGGGAGCTTTAAGTCCTTTATCTTTTCCATTACAGACTGTTTTGCTTTTTGAAATTCTCCGTTTCCGGCCTTTAGCTCCTCAACACATTTTATGTACGCGCAAATCTTGTCAGCAGCTTTAACCAGCCTTCCTTCAAGGCCGGTTTCATCATAGAACAGAATCTCTTCGTAATCTTCCTTAATGTCAGCGGGGAGGAGTGATAAAAGCTTATCCTTCGAAAGCTCTTCAAGACCTTTATATGAGGTCTGAATATCCGGATTAAAATACTTAATAGGTGTAGGAAGATCCCCGGTAATGGTTTCATTACTGTCATGATAAATAGCATATAAAGCTGTTCTTTCGGGATTCGCGTTTCCAATGAATATTTTGTTATTTATTATAGCCAAACCATGGGC
>CAZPIS010000076.1:0-7661 GCA_964586745.1 uncultured Ruminiclostridium sp. | reverse complement strand
TTATTGGTAGCATGTGACGTCTATCGTCCGGCTGCTGTAAAACAGTTGCAGGTAGTCGGCGGTCAGCTTAACATACCCGTGTTTGAGATGGGAACCAATACAAATCCTGTTGAAATAGCGAATAAAGCAGTTGCCCATGCAAAAAGCATGCAATTTGATGTTGTTATAATAGATACTGCTGGACGGCTTCATGTAGATGAAGAGCTGATGGATGAATTAAAGCGCCTCAAGGAAACTGTCAAGCCTCACGAGATTCTACTTGTGGTAGATGCCATGACCGGACAGGATGCAGTAAATGTAGCCGGTTCATTTAATGAGAAGCTTGGTATAGACGGTATTATTCTCACAAAGCTTGACGGCGATACAAGAGGCGGTGCAGCCCTTTCAACCAGGGCTGTTACAGGTAAACCTATTAAGTTTACCGGGTTAGGTGAGAAACTGAGCGACTTAGAGCCTTTTTATCCCGACAGGATGGCTTCCAGAATTTTGGGAATGGGAGACGTACTGAGCTTAATTGAAAAAGCCCAGACGGCTTTTGATGAAAAGCAAGCTATTGAGCTTGAAAAGAAGATGAGGACGGCGACCTTTACCCTGGATGACTTTCTTGATCAAATGCAGCAAATAAAGAAGATGGGTCCTTTGAATCAGATTCTGGGAATGCTGCCGGGTGTTGATACAAAAGCATTAAAGGGTGTTGATTTGGATGATAAACAGTTTGCCCGTACCGTTGCTATAATCCAGTCAATGACAAAGCAGGAGCGAAATAACCCAAACATCCTTAACGCCAGAAGACGTATAAGGATAGCAAATGGCAGCGGAATGACCGTGACCGATGTTAACAGACTTTTAAAGCAGTTTGAAGATATGAAAAAGATGATGAAGCAATTTTCCGGTGGTAATGCAAAAAAGATGATGAAGGGTATGGGCGGCTTTAGAAGGCCCTTCTGAGTTTAGCTTGAAACGTCAAAGACTTAGGTTACTTGGTCTGACGATAGAAAGAAAATATATGTCACATTGCAAATGAAGGGTGGTGAAATCATGGTAAAGATCAGATTAAAGAGAATTGGCGCAAAGAAAAAGCCTTTCTACAGAATAATCGTTGCAGACGGGAGATCTCCACGTGATGGTAAGTTTATTGAACAAGTAGGTACTTACGATCCAAAGACAGAGCCCTCTGCTATTAATGTAGATGCTGAAAAAGTAAAGAAATGGCTGGGTAATGGTGCACAGCCTACCGAAACTGTTAAGAAGCTCCTAAAGATTGCAGGAGTAACAGAGTAATTCGATACAAAGTATGAGCGTTCCCGTGACCCGCAAACAATCTTTGTTTGTGTAAGCGTGGAGGGTTCTTCTTTCTGCAACGAATGGAGGTAGTGCCAATGAAAGAGTTGCTGGAAAAAATAGCAAAATCCATAGTGGACAATCCTGATGAGGTTTCAGTGACAGAAGTGGACGATGATCAATCCTTGATTCTGGAGCTTAGAGTTGCCGAGGAAGATATGGGTAAGGTAATCGGAAAGCAAGGCAGGATTGCTAAAGCTATTAGGGTTGTAATGAAGGCAGCAGCCATCAAGGAAAGTAAAAGGGTTGTTGTTGAAATAGTTTAGCACATTGAGGCAAGGGAAAAGTTCTCTTGCTTCTTTATTTTAGATTTGCTATTAAAAGATAAAAGGGTTGCCTAAAAATATAGTAAATTTTAAGACAACCCATTCTGTAACTCTGTAAAAAAGGACTATATTATACTGTCGTACCGTTTAGAAAATCACTTCTTGTTTATATACCCTTCAGCCTTCAAAAGCTCAGCAATCAGGACAGCTCCGCCTGCGGCGCCCCTGATGGTGTTATGGGATAGGCTTACAAATTTATAGTCGTATAAGCTGTCCTCGCGCAGTCTGCCTACACTCACGCCCATGCCGTTCTCGATATCACGATCCAATTTTGTCTGAGGCCTGTTATCCTCTTCAAAATAGGTAATGAACTGTTTGGGAGCGGAGGGGAGGTTTAGCTCTTGTGGTATGCCTTTAAAGTTTCTCCAGAGAGAAAGGATTTCTTCCTTTGCAGGCTTTTTGTTGAAGCTTACAAAGGTAGCGGCCATATGCCCGTCGGATGCGGGAACACGGATACATTGTGTTGTTATAACAGGAGAAGCAGCCTTAACTATAACACCGTTTTCTACCTTACCCCAAATTCTCAGAGGTTCCTGCTCGCTCTTTTCTTCTTCCCCGCCTATATAGGGGATAACATTGTCTATCATTTCAGGCCAGTCCTTAAATGTTTTGCCTGCCCCGGAAATTGCCTGATAGGTACAAGCAACTACTTTAGACGGTTCAAATTCCATAAGTGCATGAAGAGCAGGCACATAGCTTTGTATTGAGCAGTTGGGCTTTACAGCTATAAAGCCTGTTGATGTTCCCAAACGCTTTCTTTGATATTCAATTACCTTAAGATGTCCGGGATTAATTTCGGGAATAACCATAGGTACATCGGGAGTCCAGCGATGAGCCGAGTTGTTTGAAACCACCGGAGTGCCTGTCTTAGCGTAAGCTTCCTCCAATGCCTTAATCTCATCCTTTTTCATGTCTACCGCACAGAAAATAAAATCTACTTCAGATGCGACATTTTCTACCTGAGAGGCATCTTTAACAATAATATTTTTAACCGAATCGGGCATGGGAGTTGTGAGCTTCCATCTTACGCCTGCAGCTTCCTCATAGGTTTTTCCTGCTGAATTTGCGCTTGCCGCAATAGAGGTCACTTCAAACCAAGGATGGTTTTCAAGGAGGGCTACAAATCTTTGTCCGACCATGCCGGTGCCGCCAACGATACCGACTTTTAATTTATTTGACATAATACTGCTCCTTTCAGTGAGCGCTTACCTAGTGGACCAAATCATACTATAATAAAACATAGTATTCTTATAAAGTCTATTATTAATATGATAATACGAAAGCACCTGTGTTTTCAATTAGTATATTTTATAAATTAATCTGGTTCAAAACCAAAATAAATGTGTTATTGTTAAAAGATCTGGTTTTAAGTATAATCAATTCTTGTGCCATTCAAGATTAGTCCACTGTTTTACACAGATGCCATCGTTTCGACAATAAAAGGTATCTAGGACTTCATTACTTCTATCATAAATCGAGCGCGAAGCGGTCAAATTGCTTTCCGTGTCACGCTTGTGGGTTTCAACGATGATGTACTCGGTGCCGGCCTCAGGAGTAAGTGCATCCGGCAAATTTCCGGGCTTATATTCTCTTTGGGAGATAACATGGTTATCTTTATCCATTTGCATTATAAATATCTGTTCAGGAGGAATAATCATGGATAATGAAATCTTAATAGAAATACTTGCAGATTTACTTTTTCCGTTTTCTGTGATAGTTGTTTTTTCCTCAAGCGTTTGTGAGTATACTGAACCCTCACCCTGCTCACCGCTTACCATAAAACCATTTCCTGAAATGGCATAAACACTGCCATCAGCGTTCTGATAAACAGGATTAATATAACAGACGTTGTTGATGTAGCCCGAAGAAACATAAATTGTGCCTTCGAGAGTAGTTTTGTCTTCATCATCACCGTGGTGAATCCCTATATGACCGTCACAGATTGCTTCATCAGAACCTGAGGTGGTAAAGCTTTCTTCATTCTCTGTGGCAGGAACCATTGCAGAAAAATAAGTGATTCCTTCAATGCTGTCAAAAACGAATTCTCTGGTATAATAGGTTTTGCCGGTATCATCTTTCAAGGTTTGTGTTGCAAGTGTAGCATATAAACGCCCCTGATATTGACCATTGTTTGCGTCACTATCTATAAGTCCGCCGCCGGACATTTTATTGATATTGTCGTTTAGATAAGCTTCCATATCAAAAAGATCGAGATATTCCTTTGTTATGAATACACCAATCAGTCTGTCTTTATTTGATTCTCCCTTATCTTCAAGGGCGAGCTGACACCCTGTTATATTTAATAGTATAAAAACAGTCAGAAATATATAAAATGATTTTTTAATCTTCATCGCTATCCTCCAAATTTCCATCAAATTTTAAAATATCGCCTACATCGCAATTTAGGAAGTAACAGATTTTATTCACCGTACTAAAGCGGATACCCTTTGCCTTGCCGCTTCGAAGTATTGATAGGTTCGCCTCGGTGATTCCTATAAGAACACATAACTCCTTGGAGGTCATACCCCGTTCTTTGAGGATATCTTCAAGGTAGACTCTAATCGCCATATCGACTCCTCCTCAAATGAACATATCGTTATCATCCTTTAGTTGCTTGTTTTCCCTGATGTATTGTGCAAGTAAAAGAGCCGCAAGTACAAAGGTAATCGAAAAGAGCGGTATTTGAACCGAACCGTTCACCACTGATAGCATTTTAATGAGTAGAAGCTGCAAAAGGTTGAATCCGACATTGGAAATCACAGTAACTATCAAAGCTAAACCACAAATACGTGAAAGCTTTTCAGCGGTATAGACAGTTTCCTCAGAATAGCGATTAATAGAAAGTTCTCTAAGAAGGTCTTGACCGTGAAATATTACAAGTATGACTAATACATATGGCAACGAATTGACGAGGTATTGAAGTACCAGGAAGATATAGCTCATTCCCAGACGATGCTCGTTTCCGGTATTATCGGCGCGGAGCTTCTCGAATGAGTCTAACATTTGACTGAATTGAGCTCCGAAAGCAATATATATAAGCAAAAATATTATTATATAAAGAAGCACCATAAGATATTTTTGCAGTCGACAAGTATCTGCGACAAAAAATAGCCGCAATATCCTTAGAAGAGCATATCCAATCAATATGGAATAGACCATACCACCAAGCAAAGCTTTTCCAAAACTCTGTCCGGCTGAGGTTCCCAAGTAAGTGCCGAGCAAGCCGGGGTTTATCATAAGATAAATCACCATAAAAAGTACCATACTTAATACTGCTAATAGTGTATCCTCAGCGTATAGCCTGCGCTTTTTCCTTAGCAGTAACAGCACAAATGAAGGTATGAGGCAAATAGCAACGAAAAAAACGATTGATATGACATTACCGAGGTTCCCCGACAAAGATATTATTCGTAATAGTATTCCAATTTGCTCAAACGGAAACGCTATTAAGGTGGTAAATATCTGGGGAAGAGCTTCGCGAGCAAGATATAGCAGCATGCAAATTACTGCCTCACATATAAGAAAGATATAAAATGTCTTTCGCTTCATATTTCCTCCGAATTATTGTTAAACGATAATTATGTTTTTATTATACCCCTAAATTATCGTTTGTCAATAATTATTCTAACAATAACTTAAGCTTCACGGCAATTCTCATATGCTTTCTTTGTGCCTATTAAAATTGATATATTTATTATATAGAGGTATAAATGTTAAAATAGTGTACTAATTCGCATAAGGAAAAAAGAACACCGCCCCATAAACTTGTAAGGCGATGTTCATAGAACATATCATTTCCGAATCTAGAGAGCTTGCCCCTTATTAACCTTGAATGTTTTAAGATGTGAATGGAGTTCTTTTGTCAAATTGGTCAACTCTTCAAAAGTATCAACAATTTTTTCAAAAGTAGCATTTTGCTCTTGATTGGTGGCGGCAACTTCTTGAACAACGGCTGCTGATTCCTCAGATATATTTGCTATATCTGATATTTCATTACTAATCAGATGGAAATCTTTCTCTAAAAGGATAGTTGATTCCTTAACATTCGTAGAATTCAGGTAAGCCTTCCCTATAGAGGATACAATCTGATCAAACACTTCGACCAAAATATTTAATGATTTTTGCTGCTCTGAAACAGCTTCTTGCGAGATTTTAACAGATTCTACAGTATTTAAAACACCCAAGCTGACTTCTGAAATGATGTCACTGATCATCTTTGTTGATTTATCAGTTTCCTCGGCCAGCTTTCTGATTTCATCAGCAACTACTGCAAAACCTCTTCCGGATTCTCCGGCTCTGGCTGCCTCAATGCTGGCATTTAATGAAAGCATAGTTGTTTGTTTTGATATATTGTTAATTATCTTAATTATATTAGATATCTCATCAGAAGTTTTTGATAGATTACTTATTGAAACCTCGGCATTTTCTGTAGCGGTAATGTTCTCAGACATCTTTTCCTTTTGGTATTTCAAGGTGTCTGTACCCTTTTCAACAAGCCCCTGTGCATATTGGATTAGTTGGCTGGACTCAACCATATCCACTCCGATCTTTTCGATGCTTCCCTTAATGTCAGTCGCTTTAATATTAATATCCTCTGCGGATACTGCCTGTCGTGATACTCCTTCGCTTAATTCCTGCATTGAGCTACAGATTTGTGAGGTGCCCATAAGCAACTGTTGTACCGATTGGTTTGTTGTTATGGCAGTATCATTCACATTGTCTGATACATGTAGGGATTCGGTAATAAGGTTTCTTAAGTTAGTTACACTCTTATTAAATGCTTCAGCAAGACGTTTTGTTTCATCCGATGATTTAACTTTAACATCTAATGTTAAATCTCCTTCTGATAGTTTTTTAGAAAACTCTGTTAACTGAATGATTGGCTTGGAAATTTTCTTTCCTACTAATACGGAAACGAAGGTAACTAAGATTATGAATGTGATCGAAAATAAAATAAGCGTTACCAACAGCTTGTTAGATGTACTTATGGATAATCCATTAAAAACTTCAAGATTTACTTCCACTGTTCCAAGCATTTTTACGGCGCCGATTATCCAGTTGAATTGATTATCCTTAAAGACAAATGCTCTTGCGGGAGAATAAGTATTATCACTTTTTTTCTTTAGGGATAAATCGTAAAAAGAACCGGAGGGATTTTTATTTGCAATGTCTATAAAATCTTTGAATACCTTTTGTCCATTTATTTCAGCATCTATAACATTCTTTCCTTCCAAAGAGGGTTCGGAGGGATAGAATAAACAGGTTCCATCCAGTGAGACTATAAAATAGTCGCCTATTTTTCCGCTAAATCCTATGGAGGAACTCTTTATATTTGCAATAGCATCTTTTTCGGCATCCTCCAAGCTAAGCTCTTTAGATAGAAATTTATTATAGAATGTTTTTAGTGAATAGCTTGCGATGTCGACTGCAGACTTGATGGTATCATTGAACTCAACATATAATTTTTCATAATAGAGTTCTTCAGTTTGAGTTCTTAACTTATTTAACATAATTACATTAGTAATGATAAAAAATACAGATGAAATTAAGCAAATGACAATAGCAAGAAGCATGATTTTTGTACCCAGTTTCTTTATTACCATTATAATTCCTCCGTCTATGATAAAAAATAATGAATAATTGTTATTATTTGTTTAATATTACCCAGTAATTGAAGTAACAAATCAAAAGAATGAGTAAATTTGGTCATGGTAAATTATTCTTATATAGCTTATATTAAAAGTGTATGGCGAATTTTACAGATGAGCTTTATTTTAAAAATATAGTAAGCTTGTTAATATATAATAATATATGAGTTTAAGATTTTTTGCCAACATTGTTTACAATTCAAAAGCTCCATGTTATAATATTACGGCGTGAGTAAAGAGCGGTCCGCTGCCTGCATTATCCCGAAAAAATAAATGGAACAGATATGAACGCTCTATGATTAGGAGGAAAATACAATGGATATCATTCGTGCACTTGAACAAGAAG
>CAZPIS010000075.1:0-7790 GCA_964586745.1 uncultured Ruminiclostridium sp. | reverse complement strand
ACCGGGTGTTATCCGGCACCTTTGCCCTGCGGAGCCCGGACTTTCCTCGTACGAGGCTTTTCAGCACTTCGTCCGTGACCATCCGACCTACTCATTTTATCTGTATCAGGATATTTTATAATAATAATTATTCATAGTCAATTGTAAAAATATGCAATAAAAGCCTATGTTGCCTCAGCGTCAGTTGCTTTTTCCATGTTTTTGCATTAGTTAATAAATTAATGGTTTAACAGACTCTTATATTTGTAATAATAAATTCAATAGTTTAACTGCTCTTTTTTACAGACAATAAAAAAAGCAGCCACAACTGCTTTTTTTATAATCACACCAAATCTATCAAAAGAGTAGTATTTACTTATTATCTTGTGGTCTGTGCCGCAACTAAACTGCTCGCTCCATATTTTTCTCTAAGCTTCGGCTTTTCAATTTTTCCCGTCGGATTGCGCGGAACCTTATCAAAGATGACTTCCCGGGGGCGTTTATACCGGGGCAGTGAAATACAGAATTCATCAATATCGGCTTTGGTGCATGTATATCCGGACTTAATTTCAATAATAGCAGCCGCAATCTCCCCAAGCCGTGGATCAGACAGTCCTATTACAGCAACATCTTTAATAGCCTCATGAGCACGCAGAAAGTCCTCAATCTGAACAGGATATAAATTCTCACCGCCGCTTATGATAACGTCCTTCTTTCTGTCAACCAGATAAATAAAACCATCTTCATCCATTTTGGCCATATCACCTGTAAAAAGCCAGCCATCTTTCAATACGGCTGCGGTTGCAGGAGGGTCATTATAATAACACTTCATCAGGCCGGGGCCTTTAACACAAAGCTCCCCAACTTCTCCTTGTGAAACAATATTAGCCTTTTCATCGACGATTTTTACTTCCCATTCATATCCGGGTATTCCTATTGCTCCTACTTTATGAATGTTTTCCACTCCCAAATGAACACACCCCGGCCCTATAGACTCGCTAAGGCCATAATTTGTATCATACTGATGATGGGGAAAATACTGCTTCCAGCGGCGAATAAGGCTTGGAGGAACCGGTTGAGCGCCAATATGCATAAGCCTCCATTGGGAGAGCTCATAGTCTTCAAGTTTAACTTCTCCGCTTTCAATAGCATCCAAAATATCCTGTGCCCATGGTACTAAAAGCCATACAATAGTTATTTTTTCTTCAGACACCGTCCTCAATATCCAATCCGGCTTAATTCCTCTCAAAATAACAGCTTTGCTGCCCGCCAAAAGACTTCCGAACCAATGCATTTTTGCGCCGGTATGGTAAAGAGGCGGAATACAAAGAAAATTATCCTCTCTTGTTTGTCCATGATGATTAGCCTCTGTTTGACATGCTGACATCAGACTCTTGTGATTATGTAAAATGGCCTTTGGAAAACCCGTTGTGCCGGATGAGAAATAAATAGCAGCATCATCTTCATCATTTAGCTTTACATCAGGAGCATCAGAAGAATAATTTGCGGTAAGGCGGTCATAGCTCTCAGCAAATGAAGGACGCCCTTCTCCTGCAAACAATAATGTTTTTATCTTCGGAATCTGATCGTAGATAGCTTCTAAACGCCCTATAAATTCAGGGCCGAATATTAAGGCTATCGAATCAGATAACCCCAGGCAATATTTGATTTCATCTGCTGCATAGCGAAAATTAAGCGGAACTGCTATAGCTCCGGATTTTAAAACTCCGAAATAAATAGGAAGCCATTCAAGACAGTTCATTAATAAAATGGCAACCTTATCACCTTTTTTTATTCCTCTTTTAATAAGGAAATTAGCAAACCTATTAGCCTTTTCATTGAAAACACGCCAGGTCATTTCTCTTCGGTATTCACCGGCCGGATTATTTTCGATAAGCTCATATTCACGCCAGAGAACTTTATGACTATTTTGCAGATCCAAGTTGATTTCAGTAAGACATGTTTCCTGCCCGTATAATTCAGAATTGCGGGACAGTAATTCGGTAATTGGCATATTCGTGTCCTCCCATTCTACAAGTTTAAAAGTATATATTAATTAAAACCATACTACAAAATAAATACTAAGATTTATTATAAGATTATATGATTTTTTAATCAACCGCTTTTCAAATAATTTTATGATAGTTTTTTTATCGGAATAACCGAAATGTTTTTGCTAAGAAAAAGCATTAATTATTTTCATAAAATTAACTGCCCCAGAAACCACATAAGTTTCTGGGCAGTTCACCTTTTATTATTCAGTTTCAGTGACTATATCAATTCTTATTATGAATCTCAACCCAAGCTCCGAAGGATTCCATAATATTCTTTAGGTATCCCAGAGTAGATTCGTCTTTTATATTACCTGAATCATCCATAAGTTTTGCAATATTCCCTATATAAGCTTCGGGTTGCTGCATAGTCGGAACATTTAAGAAAACAAGCGCTTGCCGTATTTGATGGTTCGCCCCAAACCCTCCAAATGCACCGGGTGATACGCTGATAACAGCTCCCGGCTTTCCGTCCCATATACTTTCGCCATAAGGCCTTGAGCCCACATCGAGCACGTTCTTTATTACAGCCGGTATTGATCTGTTATACTCGGGTGTGATAAATAAAAAGCCTTGGTACTTTTTCATAACTCCACGGAATTTAGTATATTCCGAAGGTGGATTTCCCTCATCATCAAAATCCTGATTGTATAGTGCAAGATCTGCTATTTCAACGTTTTCCAGCTCAATACTATCGGGAGCAATCTCCTTAAGAGTCTTTAACAGCCTTTTTGAAAAGGATTCTTTACGGAGGCTTCCTACTATTACGCCTATTTTGTTAGTCATGGTGACACAATCCCTCCATTTTTTCTTAATCTTTCATTATGATTTACCCAAATATTAATTACTATAACATCAGCTGATTTATACATCACAATGCTTTTATACTTATTACCATGACCTGGCTTATGTTATAATATTCTCACCCGTTTACAGAATCATAGATTCTGAACGGGTACCCGAGAACATTGAAACATTAAGCAGCTACCGCCTGTATAACAGGCGGATATGCCGTCTTGTGACGGCTCATGGTAATAGAATTACCATGACTTGGCTTATGTTATAATAAAACTAATTCATTTTAGGGGATTGATAAAAATGGGATCCGGATTTTTTTTCAAAATGAACTATAAAACATCAGATGTTATGGTTTTTCTTACTAATATTTTCGCTTTAATCCTTGGGATTATTTATCTTATATCCCGCTCCGGCAGCATGTATTGGAATATCTACGGAATATATATGCTGGTAGTCCTTATCTGTAACATTATTTATGCTTTCTTTGATTTAAAATATGATTTTAAGGGCTATTTATATCTTACTCTATCAGCCCTCTTTATGCTGTTAATTCCGATTTTTAATTTGTTTGTCTCTTTTTTACCGACACATCAAACCTCGCGTAGTATAATTTCCTGTGTAGCAATTTTATCTTTATTTTCCTTTTCAGGATTCATAGCTGCTTTAAATATGTTTAAGAAAAAAAATGATGTAGAATTGCTCCTTCTTCAAATTTCCGAGAAGCATAAAACTGTGTCTAAAAAAAGAAAAAGAATTTGGCTTGCTTTATTAATATTTCTTAACCTTTCCCTTTTGTTGGGAATACTTGTAACATGTAAACTATTCATGATTAACAGGCTTTGGAAAACCGAAGTATTTATTTCGACTTTTTCATTGTTTTATGCCTTTGTATTCTTAAGTACAGGAGCGCTTATAATCAAGCTGCTTAACAGAAATAAAAAAATCTTTAATAAGCTAATATATCTATTAATAACATTTTCCGTTTTCGTTGGTTGCCTGATTCCCGCTATATCAGTCCCCACTCTTTTAAAAGAGGCCGACATCAGCTATAGCAATGCTTTCGGCGAGGAATACAAAAATATGCTTGATTATGAAAATTTATATTTCCGACAGGTAAAATTTTCAATTCCTGAATACTTTTTCGGTACTGTTTCCAAGAATTATACAGTGAGAAGTGATATCCCTTTTTATAACGGTACTGAGAATAATGATAAGGATTTAAGGCTCTATTTTGATGTATACTCCTCCGGTAATGACGCAGACATGCTCCCGGGCGGGAACTCGGTTTTAATAAGAATTCACGGCGGAGAGTGGAAATACGGCGATAAGGGTTTTCTGAACAATGCACAAATGAATAAATACTTTGCAAGCCAAGGCTATGTAGTTTTTGATGTTCAATATGGATTAAGCACAAATAACAATAATCGTCCCGGTATTGTTGATAAGCAGCCTTATGGAGACTTTACCGTGGATGATATGGTAAGACATTTAGGTATATTCCTGCAATACCTTGATGATAATCATGAAGAGTTTAATGCCAATATTGACTCTGTATTTATCTCGGGAAACTCTGCCGGAGGAAATCTGGCGCTCGCTTTGGGAATGACCTATGAAAGCGACAAATACCCGGAGTTGAGCCATTCCCGTATAAGAATTAATGGTATTATACCATTTTATCCTGCCAATAGTTTGGCACAAAGTATGGGCCTTGTTGAATCGGATGCCTTTCTAAACCCCGGACTCAATGTTGATGAGTTTTCTCCCCCCTGCCTTATTTATCAAGGCACTCATGACGGAATAGTCAAGTCCGAAATTACTGAACAGCTGCGAGAACAATACATTAAAAACGGCAATAACGAATGTGCCATAATCTATATGCCCTTCGGCGGCCACTCCGGTGATGTCTATTTCTCGGGTTATTACAACCAAGTGTTTATTTATTACATGGAACGCTTTATGTTTCAGTACAGATAGTGTACATACATTTATAATATGATAAATAAGGCTAAATTTTGAATTAAGAATACGGTAAGGATATTTTATTCTTTTTATGGTAATATGGTAAGGTGTATATTATTAAGAAAATTGAAGAGTTTTGAGAAGGTGTAATTATATGAAAGTACGTTTTTTAGGCGCTAACACATCAGTAACAGGTTCATGCCACTTAATTACAACAATGAATCATAAGTTTCTGCTTGATTGCGGACAATTTCAGGGCAGTGATGAAATGGATGAATTAAATGCCAAAGTATTTGATTTTGATCCTGCTGAAATTGAGTTTTTAATTTTAAGTCATGCACATATAGACCATAGCGGAAGAATTCCGTTACTTGTGAAAAGAGGCTTTAAAGGCAAAATTTATTGTACAGATGCAACTGCCGATTTGCTGAATGTAATGCTTATGGACAGTGCATCAATACATGAACGAGAAACCGAATGGAAAAACCGAAAAAATCAACGTGCAGGGAAATCACTTGTTGAGCCTCTCTATACTATAAAAGATGCCGAAGCGGCGCTAAAAAATGTAGTTCCTATTTTGTACAATCAGCTAATTGAATTAAATGAAGCAGTTAAGGTGGTATTTAACGATGCCGGACATATCCTTGGTTCCTCTATTGTTGAGCTGTTTATAACAGAAAATGATGAGGTCTCGAAAATTGTATATTCAGGTGACTTAGGTGTGAAAAACCGGCCTATACTTCGCGACCCCACCATTATAAAAAAAGCAGATTATCTTATTATGGAGGCAACATACGGAGACCGCATTCATGAAGAAAACTCAGATAGCATAAAAAGACTCATCGATATAGTCATTAAAACAACTAGGCGAGGCGGAAATGTTGTAATTCCTTCCTTTGCAGTAGGAAGAACCCAAGAATTGATTTATGAGTTTAACCGCTTTTACGAGGAGCACTCCGAATATAAGGATGAACTTAAAAATATAATGGTGTATATCGATAGTCCTATGGCTATTTCTGCAACCGAGGTATTCAGAAGAAATGCTCAGGTTTTTGATGATGAAACCAGAGATTATATCCTTCGCGGCGATCATCCATTGGATTTTATAAACCTTAAATTCACTAAAACCGCAGCTGAATCAGTTGAACTTAACACAGACTCTTCTCCAAAGGTTATTATTTCTTCCAGTGGTATGTGCGAGGCCGGCAGAATTAAGCATCACTTAAAGCACAATCTTTGGAACCCTAAATCCAGCATCGTATTTGTGGGATATCAGGCAAAGGGTACTCTGGGACATTCGATAAAAAACGGTGATAAACAGGTTTCTATATTTGGTGAAAAAATTCATGTGGAAGCCGAGATTCATAATTTAGAAGGATTCTCAGGCCATGCGGATAAAAATGGTCTTATGGAATGGTTAGCAGGCTTTAAGCAACAGCCGAAGCAAATCTTCCTTGTACACGGCGAAGAAGAGTCAAAAATTGCGTTTGCAAAAGAGGTAAAGGATAATTTGGGTTATAATTGCACTGTAATTGAAGGTGATACAGAGTTTACTCTGACAAAAAATGATATTATAAGTGTAGATGAAATGAAAAAGGAACTTTTATCTCCGGAGACAATACTCATGATTAAGAACAAAATCTCCTCTGTACACAACGCCTTGGAGTCAATATTGTATAATACCCATTTATCGGTTGGAGATAACAATACTCCTGAACAAATAACCGAGATAAACAATATAATCCTTGAGCTTGAGAAAAACACCTATACATTAGGTTCGGTAATGTCGATTAATCAGAAATAATCAGTCAGCTATTTTGCTGAAGAGCTCTCCGATATTACCGTAGTAAACATAATTTGTTTTATTATCAAAAGGTATACTGGTCTTGTTTATCAGGATCAGCTTACTTCCTCTGTAGTAATACCATTACACTTATTGCATACAGGTATTTTTTTCGACTCGATAATATAGATAAAATAACAAACGATTAAGAATACAAACAGACAGTTTTTGTCGCTACACTATCACAAAATGCCACATCATGCTCCACAAATAATATAGTAGGCTTAAATGAGAGCAATAGTTCTTCAATTTGCATCCTGGAAAAAACATCAATAAAATTAAGGGGTTCATCCCAAACATGTAAATGCGGCTTTTGACAAAGGCTTTTAGCAATAAGAACCTTTTTCTTCTGTCCCTCACTAAATTCGGACATATCTTTTTCAAACTGTACCCGTGCAAAATCAAGTTTTCTTAATATCGCCTTAAAAAGACTTTCCTCCAGTGTATTCACCATGGCATATTCAGTTAGGTTTCCTTTCAGAAATGAAGTATCCTGGGGCACATATGAGATCATTAATTGATTTGCTTTATAATAATCACCTGAATAACTCAAGCTTTCACCGCAAATCAGCTTTATGATACTTGTTTTCCCTGAGCCGTTTTTTCCTTGCAAAGAAATCCTATCACCTTGTTCAATAGTAAAACTGATATTTTTGCAAGCAGTTTTATTCTCATAATGAATTGAGACATCCTCAAAGGAAATCAGCCGCTTCGAATGGAATGGTTCTTGTGAAATCTTGAGGGATTCCTCACTCTCGATATTTTTCAAAAGCTTCGATTTCTCTTCGACTGCCGTTTGCTGCCTTGCTTCTATATTTTTAGACCGCTTCATCATTTTAGCCGCTTTATGCCCAATATATCCCTTATCCGGTTTAATCCCCGAGTTAAGTGACCCGAATTTTGTTTTCTCAACCTTATTCGACCACTCAGATGTGCTTTTTGAGGCCTGTGTTAATCTATTAATATCTCTTTTCAGCTTTTCGTTTTGAGCAAACTCATAATTATCCTGCAGCTTCTTATTTATCCACCAAGAAGAAAAATTACCTTTCTGTATTTCAATATTTGTTTTGTTTATTGACAGAATATGATCAACGCAGGCATCCAGCAGGGCCTTGTCATGGGACACCAGGATAAAACCCTTCTTTCGCTTAAGATAATTC
>CAZPIS010000074.1:0-7833 GCA_964586745.1 uncultured Ruminiclostridium sp. | reverse complement strand
CGTACATCTGCTTCTTCGGTCGTTTCACTCCCTCACAAGCAGTGTTACGGCCGCAGAAAGGGGAGTGTATTATTTCATACCTCCCCATACATATAAGACATTAAAACTTAAAAATGATTTTTAACGTAGTCCCATTATAATAATACCAAATACCATAGACAAAATAATAAAAATCGACATTATTGAAGCAACAATCCGCCTGATTCTGTTATTCATATATTTACCCTGCCTCCGTAAAAATAAGTTTCTATCGGGACGGATAATTAAGCCGTCAGCTCTTATTGTAACTCTATAATCATCATTTTTCAATAACGCAGATTGTTGCCGGGTCTCCACAATTTTGATTCTACACTTCAAATCCAAAATAGTTTTTATATTTTTAAGCTTATGTCCTTAACAAGCTTGCCTAACACCTGCCATTTCATTTTTTATTTCCTGCTTCTTTTGCTTTATAGTACGTAGAAAAAAAGAATGTACCATCAATGAATAATACCCCACTGATAGTACATTTGCGCTATAATAGCTATAATATTATTTATTGGGAGGTTAAAAATGCTTAATGAAATCAAAACTATTCATATAATAGGCCTTGGAGCAGTTGGAGCAACGTATGGTTCTATTTTATATGATTATGATAAGGACTTTGTTAAGATAATAGTTGATACAAAGCGATTATTAAAATATGAAAAAGGCATTGTTATTAACGAGAAACTATATTTCTTTGATTTACAGACTCCACTAGATGGTGCCCCAAAGGCTGAGCTTATTATAATAGCAGTTAAGGGCGGCGATTTGCAAGAAACCATCAATTCGATTACTCCATTAGTAGGCAGTGATACAATTATTCTTTCATTATTAAACGGGATAACTAGTGAGGATATGCTGAGTCAGGCCTTTGGCAGAGATAAGGTTCTCCACGGATTCTGTGTTGCTTTAGATTCGGTAAGAGAAAATGGCAAAGTGAATTTTTCAAGCAGCGGTAAGATTGTCTTCGGTGAATATTATCCCGAGGTCAAAGGAAAAGCTGCATTAGTCGCCGAAATTTTTTCAAAAGCCGGTATTAACTACTCTATCCCTGAGGATATACGTAAGGAGATGTGGTGGAAATTTATGCTTAATGTGGGCATAAACCAGACTTCAGCCATACTCAGAGCTCCCTATGGGGTTTATTCATCAGTTTTCGAGGCCCAAGAACTCTTAGCTGCAACCTGCAGAGAGGTTATCCCATTGGCTGAAAAAGAAGGAATATCTCTATCCGAAGCTGATATTGAAAAATATATCAACATAACTAAGACCCTCTCGCCTTCCGGTAAAACCTCCATGCTGCAAGACATAGAAGCAGGAAGAAAGACCGAAGTTGAAAGCTTTGCTCTGGTTATTATAAACCTTGGTAAAAAGCATAATATTCCCACACCGCTAAATGAGATGCTTTATCTCATGATTCGTGTTTTGGAACAAGAGGGATTGCAGATTGTGTAAAAACAGTTTGATATGAAAGTAATGGTATTTGTTTATGCCGTTCTTATTAAGCGGCGTGGCTGTGATGATTTAAAGCGAAGCTTTCACACAGTCTACCGCCCCCCTGTTTCATGCTACCAAACACTAACTCTCATTTCAGGTGCCAGATACATTTTATCATCAGGTTTAATATTATACGTATCGTAGAACTCTTGGAAATTGCGGATTACCATATTTGTTCTAAATTTATGAGGAGAATGAGTATCTTGTTGTGCCAAAAGCTGATACATCTTTGAAGTAGCGGTATAACGCCATATTAACGCATTGCTCTTAAAAAACGCTTTATAATCGGCATGGGGAATTCCCTTCATAATCTCCAGTACGCAGGCTACACCACCTATATCAGCTACGTTTTCAGATAGAGTTAAGCTTCCGTTCACTATGGCATTGGGTGCAAGCTCCAACCCATCATAAAGCTCCGCTACGCCTTTAGTCTTCTGCTGGAAAGTCTGGTAATCCTCTTGGGTCCACCAATTACTCATATTACCGTTTTCATCAAACTGGGCTCCGTTATGGTCAAAAGCGTGGGTTATCTCATGGGCTATAATAGCACCAATTCCTCCTAAGTTTTGCTCACGGGAAGCATTTACATCATAAAAGGGAGATTGCAATATGCCCGCAGGAAAAACTATTTCATTACTCAGCGCATTATAGTATGCGTTTACAACTTGTGGTGACATTAGCCATCCGGATTTATCAACAGGCTTACCCAGCAAAGTTTTGGAGTGCTTAGCCTGAGCCGACGATATGGCAAATATATTGCCGATAAGAGATCCGCCATCATCATAATTTTTCAGGCCAATATCTTTGTAAGGATCCTTCCATATATCCGGATAACCTATTTTAATGCGCATCGAATCAAGTTTTTTTATTGCAGCGGCCTTTGTATTATCTCCCATCCAGTCAAGTCGCTCAATACGCTTTTTGTAGGTTTCAATAATTTCTTTTACCATACTTTCAACATCTGCTTTAGCTTTGGCAGAGAAATATTTCTCCACATACACCCTTCCAAGATACTCACCCATAATAGAATTTAAAAGGTTGAAAGCAATATCAGCATCACTCATGGTGCTGCTTAATCCTAGAAAAACGGCATTAAATCCTGTGATGACATCCTGAAGCTCTTTTGATAAAAGCGAAGCGGTATTGATAACAAGATTTGCTCGTACATAGGACTTTAAGACATCAATATTTTCATCGCAAATCAACTCTGCTGTTTTTGCCATAAGCTTAACGTCGGTTATCACTAAATTTTCTATCGTAGCGTAGCCCAGGTCAGACATATATTTATTTAAATTTACATTTGTAAATGTTTTTGCTAATTCTTCTTTTGTCACCGGATTATAGAGATTTTCAATTTTACTTGCTTGCTCATTACTCAAAGTGTTTTCTGCCAGATGTGTTTCAAATGCGAAAACATTTTGAGCTTGAACCGCTGCGCTCTCTTGGTCAATGCCTGAAACTATAAGCATCTTTTCAATAAATCCTTGATACAGAGCTTTAACTTGGGGGTCGCCACTAAGCAAATATGCTGAGTTAAGACCGGTTGGCAGTCCTTTTCCATATAGGCTGTATTTATTACTGTCCAACAAATCACCGGAAGGGCTAAAGGTAAAAAGCGGATTGTAGCCATTCTCATTTTCAAACTCGGCTACATAGTCAAGAAGCTCCTGAGCTGTTTTTACCTGATCAAATTTGTCCAGATATTTTTTTATTGGTTCTATGCCTTGTTTATTACGGTTTTCCATATCCAGTGCGGAGCTGTAAAAATCAGCAAGCTTCTGTTCAATAGTACCGTCTTTATATGAATCTTTGTTCTTATATACTTCGTAAGCTATTTCCTTGATTTTCGTATCATTATTTAAACTTACCTCATCAAAGGAGCCTAATCCGGGGTACCCGGCCGGAAGCTTGGTATTATTCAACCATTCATAATTAACCGAATAATAGAAATCATCCTTCAAATCAGTGCTTTTTAAATTTCTGATTCTATCCATAACAGCACTTAGCTGCTCTTGGGTAAGAAAATCATCTGCCCCGAAAAGACCGTTTCCGTATCCGCTAAAGAGGCTGGCTCTTACAAGCCTGCCAACTTCTCCCGAAGCGGAGGCAGGGACATCAATAAATATCTGACTATCTTTTAAAGTCGGAAGGTCCCTTATAGAGCGGCTTAAGAACATAGCAAATTCCAGGCGGGTAACGTTTCTCTGAGGATCTAATGTATTACCTGACCCCAGCAATATTCCGTTGGTAACTGCAACTCCGATTTCATCTATATATTGACCCGTAACAAATGCCGCGTCCGAAAAATTGCTGAGATTGTTTTCTGTTTCATTTAAAGCCCCGTATCCAACGGTACTCAGTATGCTTACCACTGCTTGCTCTCTTGTTACAAAGCTGCTGCTCTGAGCACCTGCCTGAACAGGCAATGTACCTAAGGCAATGGTCAGGCATAAGAAAATACCTAATAGTCTTACATTTAATCTTCTCATTATAACTTATACACTCCCTAATGAATTTACTATTAGTATTACATATTGCCTGTATTTTTGTCTGTTGAATTTTTAATGATTTATTTTAAATGATTTGCATTTAAATCAGAAATTAATGTTATGTTACGATTTTCATGTATATTTACTATTCATAATACAAAAGCTTTGTATAAATTACTACTAAGGTGGTTCTATATGATTCTCAAATATTTGAGGCTCAAACCCACAATCTACTTTTTTTTACACGAAGCTGAGCCTTCAGATATTATCAGAGAAAAGCTCTGCGAATCTGAAAATTCTCTGCTTTGTTTTTCTTCAATTCGTGACGAAATGATAATGACAGAAAAAAGAATTCTTATAGCCGACAGAAAAGGGTTTTCCGGAAAGAAAATAAGATATATATCCATCCCCTATAGCAGCATTACGCTGTACAAGGTGGGTATGATAGGCGGCTTTGATCTCGATGCCGAAATACTTCTAAATCTAAGAGGCAATGTCAAAATTCAGCTTAGATTCTTTCGGAGTAAGGAAATAAAAAACAGCATCCATTAAGCATATGAAATTATCACTTCACACTTTATCTGTAAAAATTAAAATGCTGAATCATACGCTAGATGAAAGACGAGTTTTTAAAACTCGTCTGCTCGTCTAACAATAAAATTTAAGTTTTCGATATTATAATCTTTTGAACTATGTCGGCTACGTCCTCGCATTTATCAAGGGTGCCTTCCAGCTGATCATACATCAGTTTCCATACTATTATCTTTTTTGCATCTGTCTCAAACTCAAAGAGACTTCGCATAGCGGTGAGATAAATTTTATCTCCCGCCTCTTCAATATTATTGATTTCAATAATCAAGTCATTAATCTCTTTAAATTCCTTCTTGAAGCTCTTTAAATTCTTCATCAGTTCTTCAAGCTTAATACAAGCCTCAACAACAAGATTCATAAGATCCTGTGCCACTTGATTAACTTTGTTAACACACATCATATAGGTATGGTTTGCAATTGAATCAATACTATCAGTAATATTTTCAATTTCCTTTATTATCTCAACAATATCTGAACGGTCTATGGGGGTAATAAAGGCTTCCTCTACCATCTTCAGGCAACGATGAACATGGGCGTCGGCCTCATGCTCAATGGCTTTCAGATTCTTAAGCTCATTATAATCCACAGTCCCGTCTTCATAAGCTTTCTGCAAAGATACAGCAGCCCTACTGGAAAATGAAATAGACAGTTTAAATAATTCAAAGCAATCAACATCTTTATTAGAAAAAAGTCCCATAATAAATCCTCCTATTAGAAAATAAAATTAAACAGCTTGGCCATAAGATAGCCTAGTATTAAACAAGCGGGGAATGTTAATGCCCATGCAATTAACATTTCCCTTACCAAAGTCCAATTTACATTAGATAGCCTTCTTGCCGCACCGGCTCCCATTATAGCAGTACCCTTAGCATTAGTGGTACTTAGCGGTATTCCCAGAACTGTAGCCCCTATCATACAAGCTGAAGCACCTATTTCGGCCGAGAACCCCTGATATTTTTCAAGGCTGACCATATCCATGCCCATTGTCTTTATTATCCTGTAACCGCCGATTGAAGTTCCCACTGCCATAAGTAGCGAGACCAGAAGCATAACCCAAATGGGTATAAAAAGGCTCGCACTCGGAGGGAAAACGCCACCCACTACAAGAGCAAGAGCAAATATTCCCATAAATTTTTGTCCGTCTTGAGCGCCATGGCTGAAAGCCATTAGGGCTGCTGAAAAAACCTGCCCCCATGAAAAGAATGTATTTGCTTTGTGTCTATTAATACCTTTGAATGTAAATGCCACACCCTTGGTTACTAAAAATCCGGAAATAAAACCTAATAACGTTGCAACAACAAGTCCGATAAGTACCTTTTTAAACTCATTCCAATTAAAAGCATCAATTCCCTTAAAAGAAATACCTGCTCCCATGAGTCCGGCAATCAGTGCATGGCTTTCACTTGTAGGAATACCATATCTCCAGGCAGACACAGCCCATATAACAATCGATAATTGTGCTGCTGCTAATGTGACAAGTGCATCTTGCCCTGTTCCGATTTCAATAATATTTGCTGTAGTATTCGCGACAGCCGAACCGGTAAGAAAAACGCCTGCTAAATTAAATACTGCTGCTAACAATACTGCTGCCTTGGGACTTAATACTCGAGTTGATACAACAGTTGCGATAGCATTTGGGGCATCTGTCCATCCGTTAACAAAGACCGAAGCACAGACCAACAGCAAAACAATGGCTAAAGCTAGCATAGACTTCCCCTTTCAATGTTAAAATATTAAATAGACCGTGTTATTACTCAATTATTAACATTTTATTAATTTTTCCTTAACAAACCTATATTATTATAACAGAGGTAACTAAAAATAAAAATCATTATTTAATTAAGCACATTAAGCACACTAAACACGTAAAAAAGAACCGGCTTATAATAATCCGGTTCTTTAGTCTATATAAATAAATCAATTTTTAATTAATTCTTCATGGCGTTTTATTTTTTTCGTTGTAGTTTTAATAAACTCCTCATCCTGAAGAGTAAATTCCTTAATATACTTATAACTAACTACACTCTTGTTTACGTTTTTAACCTCTGCCTCAATAACTTTCTCAGGTGTTGACCCAGGTGCCGCATTAACTTTTATATCCTCTTCAATTTTTTCTTTATCAGGGACTATTTTAGCGCAAATTACAGTATCCCCGTCTGACTGACCTTTGCCGAAAACTAACGATTCTTTTATATACGGGCTTCTGTTTAAAAGAGTCTCCAGCTCTTCGGGGAATACATTCTTCCCGTTGCCTGTTATAATTACATTCTTTTTCCTCCCGGTAATATGAACAAAACCATCATTATCAATATATCCACTGTCTCCGGTATAGAACCATCCATCCTTGATAACCTCTGCCGTCGCCTCCGGATCATTATAATAACCCAACATTACACTTGTACCTTTACATTTTATTTCACCTATTCCATCTTCGTCCGGGCTGTCTATTTCTACCTGAAGATTTGGTAAAGGAAGCCCTGCCGCCTCATCCTTAAAGTAATTGTTTCTATTTAAAGCTACTATCGGTGCGCATTCAGTAAGACCATATCCCTGCACCAAAGATACACCCAACTCTCTGAAGCCCTTTGCTATCTGAGGATCAATTCCGGCAGCTCCGCTTATAAACAATTTCATCTGTCCCCCAAGAGCTTCATGAATCTGCTTAAACAATTTTCTGCGGATATCGATATTTACCTTTCTTAAAGTATTGCTCAGACCAATAGCAAATTTGATTTTGCTCTCGCCCTTTGATTTTATCGCCTGATTCATAATCTGCCTATACATTGATTCAAAAACCAAAGGTACGCCTAACATTATGGTAGCCTTAGACTCCTTAAGATTTTTGACTATATGTCTTAATCCTTCACAGTAAGCAATTGTACAACCTCTATACAATTGACATAAAAAGCCGCAGGTGCATTCATATGTATGGTGTATGGGAAGAATAGATAAAAATATATCTTTATCATCTATATAAAGCATAGAACACATATTCATCAGATTTTCGCAAACATTTTTATGTGAAAGCATAACTGCCTTCGCTGTACTGGTTGTCCCGGATGTAAAAAGCAGCATATTCATGACTTCGGCATTAACTTCAGCATCAATAAACTCGCGATTACCATCCTTCAGCAGGCTGTGCCCCTTTTGTAACAGGAGATTAAAGGATAAAATGTTGTCCTCATCCTTTTCAGCATCCATACTGATAAAATAGCGCAGTGATGTGTTCTTT